>CP144780.1:129007-268178 GCA_036689275.1 Candidatus Stammera capleta
ATATATATATATATATATATATATATATGAAAATTAAAAAATAAAAATATATCATTAAATACTTATATAGCATATATATCCAGATCAAGAAAACAATTTATTAATATAAAACATCATAGATTTAATAAAAATATAAATTTATTTAAAAAAAAATTCTTTTTATTTAAAAAAGAAATTAATGAAATAAGTAAAATTAAAAATAATAAAATTATATATTTAAAATTTAAAAAATTACAAAAAAAATTAGAACTTATAAATTTATTAATTAAAAAATTAAATAAAATTAAAATATTATCAAATAATTATTTTAAAATAATTAAAAACACTATAAATATATTACCAGAATGAAAAAAAGAATTAAAACAATTAACAAAAAAAAAATGATATACTTCACATAAAAATATAATTAACAAAATTTATCAAGGTAAAATATTAAAAAATAAAATTAAAAAACTTAAAATTTATCATCAAATATTATCTTATTTAAAAGTAGAAAAAAAAAAATTTTTATTATCAAAAAAAAAATCTAATAATCAATTAAAATTTAAAAAAAAAAATATAATAAATATTAATTATAAAAAATATCTACAAAAAATTAATAATATATTATTAAATAATAATAAATTAAATAATATCAAAAATATAGCAGAATTATGCTTTTGTTTATCAGCTATATCTGGTAGAAGAATGATAGAAATTATTAAAACTGGAAAATTTAAAAATACTAAAAATAAAAATGAAATACTTTTTTCAGGTCAAGCTAAAACTATTAATAAAAATAAATATATTATATATTTATTATTATATGATTCATATTTTTTTATTAAAAAAATTAAAGAATTAAGAAAATCAATAATAATTTTAAATATTATTAAAAAAATTAAAAAAAAAAAAAAAAAAATTTTATCTAAAAATTATCAAATAAGTAATTATTTATCTAATTCATTTAATAGATGAGTAAAATTTTTTTTTCATGATAATGAAAGATCATATAAAGATAGTAGATCAATATACTGTAGAATTTCATTTGAAAAATGATTTAAAAAAGATAAAAAATGAAAAAAATATGATGAAGATATGTTTTTTTATAAAATATTAGGACATAAAAATATTAATAGTCAAATATATTATAAAAGATTTAAACTAATTAATTATGACAATTTATGAACTCCTAATAATCAAAAATTTAATAGATGAAAAAAATTATCTAAATTAGATAATAAATTATCTAAAATAATAAAAAGAAAAAATGCATATAAAATTCATAAAATCACAAAAAAAATATTATATAGAAATAATAATATCACTATAAACAATTATATATTAAGAAAATTTGGATTTAACACATTATTAATTAAAAGATATTTAAAATATATATCACCATACATAAATCAAAAAAAAATTAATGGTAAATATAAAATTATTGAAAAAAAAATTATAGAAAAGTAAAAATACTAAAAATGAATTATCTAATATTAAAATTAAATAATTCATTATTTAGTAATAACTAAATTATAAAGGTACTACATTAATAGCTGAAGGACCTTTAGCTCCATCAGTAATTTCAAATTCAACAGATTGACCTTCTGATAAAGTTTTAAAACCACTACTTTGAATAGCAGAAAAATGTACAAATACATCTTTATCACTATTTTCTGGTGTAATAAAACCAAAACCTTTAGATTCATTAAACCATTTTACATTACCTTTTACTCTTGTAGACATTAATATTACCTTTTTAAATAAAATATAATATAATAAATATTACCATAAATTAAATTAATTTAAAATAAATTTAATTAAAAAAATTAATGTTTAAATAAATAATTATAATGAGCTAAAATAACCGCTAAAGCATCTGTAATATTTAAATTTAATTTCTTTTTTATCTTTAATTTATTACAGATAAACTTGTTTAAATTAATTTTATTAATATTTCCATTATATGCTACATATTTTCTAATTTGTTTAATAGAATATTCAAATATAGACATACCATAATTTAAACCTATAGATATTATACAACCACATAATTGACTAAGTTTAATTAAAGTATTAACATTTTTATATAAAAATATTTTTTCAGTAACTAAACAATTAGGTTTATAATATGAACATATTTTATTAATATTAAAATATATATTATACAATCTATTATAAAATATATCTTTTTTATTTTTTATAATACCACTAGTTAAGTAATTAATTTTATTATTTTCAATATCCATAATCCCATAACCAGTATAATAAGAACCTAAATCTACACCAATAATCCTTTTCAAATTATATAATCCTTAAATATGATTTTTAAATTTAATCTGGAGCTCCAGTTAATAAACATAAACCAGAATTAGTCTTAGGAAATGCTATTACATCTTTTATACTATTTAAATTTAATAATAACATTAATATTCTATCTAAACCTAAAGCTATACCTAAATGAGGAGGGGTTCCATATTTTAAAGCTTCAATAAAAAAATCATATTTATCTTTTATATTTAAAATATTAAATATTTCCCTTTGTATTTCAAATTTATGAATTCTTTGAGATCCACTACCTAATTCATAACCATTAATTACTAAATCATAAGAATTAGCTAATAATTTAGTATAATCTTTAATATCTTTTAATTTTTCCAAACTAGTATTTAAAGGCATAGTAAAAGGATGATGAAAAGAATTAATATTATTAAATTTATCAAAAAAAAACATAGGAAAATTAATTATTCAAATAGGAAAAAAAATATTTTCATTAAATAAATTAAATAAATTACAAAAAAAATTTCTTATTTTAACTAATAAATTAATTTTTTTATTATTTTTTAATAAAATTAAAAATATAAAATTATTTGCTGAAATATTATTTTTAAATAAAATATTATTTATAATATTTTTATTTAAATTTAAATCTCCACATATATTATATTTATATTTATTATTAATAAATGAATTAATATATATATATAAATAATTATTTATTTTATTATCAATAATAAATTTATTAATTAAATTAAAATTTAATAAATTTATAATATTTTTAATTAATAATACTTTTATATTATTAATATTTTCATTTATAAAAACATTTTTAAACAAAAAATTAGATAAATTAATATTATATTTAATTGGATTACGTAAATCAGGTTTATCAGTTCCATATTTATTAATACAATTATAATATGTAATTTTTTTAAAAGGTTTAATAATTTTTTTATTATATTTTAATCAAATTTTAAATATTAAATTTTCTATTAAATTACTTAAATAATTAAAACTATAAAAAGATAATTCTATATCTATTTGAGTAAATTCTGGTTGACGATCCGATCTTAAATTCTCATCTCTAAAACATTTAACTATTTGATAATATTTATTTATACCAGATATCATTAATAATTGTTTAAAAATTTGAGGAGATTGAGGTAAAGAATAAAATTTATTCTTATATAATCTACTTTTAACTATATAACTATTAGCTCCTTCTAAAAAAGATTTAGATAAAAAAGGTGTTTCAATTTCAATAAATTTTTTTTTATTAAAAAAATTATTTATAAATAATTTTAAATCAGACCTTATTTTTAAAACATTTAACATATTATGTTTTCTTAAATATAGATAACGATATTTAAATTTAATTTTTTCTTTATTTTCTAATAAAATATTTATAGGTAACTGATGAGAATAATTAAATATTTTAATATAATATGCTATTATTTCTATATTATTAATAGTATTTTTTTTTTTTTTAACTATACCTTTAATTTTTACACAAGATTCTTGTGTTAATAATAATAAATTATTTAATAATTTTTTATTTTCTCTTTTAAATACTATTTGCATTAAACCTGTTATATCTCTTAAATTAATAAATATAATTTTTTTTAAAATTCTAATATTTTGTACTCAGCCATATAATTTAACTTTATCATTAATATTACTAAAATTTAATAAATTACAATAATTATGCATAATTTTTTTTTTAAAAAATAATATAAATAATAATAAATTTAATTATAATATATTTTAAAATAAAATATATTATATATATTATAATAGTATGTAAAATACAAATTTAAAATATTTAAATGTAAATGATATATTCTAATAATGAAATTAAACGTATACGTAAAAATTTTAGTAAAATACCTAAGATTTTAAATATACCATATTTACTTTCTATTCAAACAATTTCTTATAATAATTTTTTATATAATTCTAAAGATAAAAATTCTGGATTAGATTTATCTTTTAAATCTATTTTTCCTATATGTAATTATAATCATAATATTAAATTAAGTTATTTAGGTTATAAATTTAAAAATTTGTTTTTTAATGATAAAGAATGTCAATTAAGAGGTTTAACTTATTCAATAGGATTAAAAGTTAAATTAAATTTATCTTATTATATAATTAATAAAAATAAAAAAAAAAAAAAAATTAAAAATATATTTATTGTTAAACCAGGTATTATTAATATAAATATTAAAAAAAAAATAGTTGAAAAATTAATTAATAAATATTCTAAAATTAAAAATTTTGGAATAAAAGATAAAATTAAACATAATATAGTTATAGATTATTCATCACCAAATATTTGTAAAGAAATGCATATAGGTCATTTAAGATCAACAGTTTTAGGAGATAGTATATCAAATATAGCTATTTTTTTAGGACATAATATAATAAGAATTAATCATATAGGAGATTGAGGAATTAATATAAGTACCACAATTTCATGAATAATTGAAAAAAATATAAATATAAATAAATATTCAATAAAAAAAATAGAAAAAATATATAAAAAATCCCAAAAATTATTTAATAAAAATAAAAAATTTCAAAAAAAAGTTAAAAAAAATTTAATTAAATTACAAAAGAATAATAATAAAAAAATAATTAATATATGAAAAAAAATTACAAATTTAACTATTATTGAAAATCAAAAAATATATAATAAACTTAATATTAAGTTAAATAATAAAAATATATATGCTGAAAGTTTTTATAAAAATAAATTAAATAAAATTATTAAAGATTTATTAAAAAAAAAAATAGCCAAAATTGATAAAAATACAATATTAGTAAAAAATAAAAATAATAATAATACTATAATAATAAAAAAAAAAGATGGTTGCTATTTATATAGCACTATAGATATAGCGTGTATAAAATATAGAATTAAAAAGTTTAAAGCAAATAAAATTTTATATTTTACTGATAATAGACAAAAAGAATATATGAAAAATATATTTTATATAGTTAAAAAAGCTAAATATATATCTAAAAAAAATAAATTAATACATTTTTATTTTGGTAATATATTAAATAAATTAGGAAAACCATATAAAACCAGAAAAGGAAATAATATTAAATTAAAAAAAATTATTAAAAAAAGTATATTATATAATAAAAAAAAAAATATTATAAAATATAAAAACAAATATAATAATAATCAGATAAATTTAATATCTAAAAAAATTGCAATATCAGCTATTAAATACATGGATTTATCTAAAAATAGACTTAAAAATTATATATTTAACTATGAAAAAATATTTTCTTTAAAAAATAATACAGGACCATACATTTTATATTCATATATACGTATTATATCTATATTAAAAAAAAATAATACTAATATAAGTAAATCTATTAATAATAATGTTTTTTTAATTTTAAACAAACTGGAATATAAAATATCAAAAAATATTTTACTATTTAAAGAAATAATTAAAAAATCATATAAAAAAGGAACTACACATTATATATGTAATTATATTTATAATATAAGTATATTATTCTCAAAATTTTATGAAATTGAAAATATTACTAACATACAAAATATTAAACATAAAAAAAGTAAATTAAAATTAATAGCTATAATAGGAAAAATAATTAAAATATGTTTAATGTTATTAGGTATATCTACATTAAAAAAAATGTAAAAATATTAAATAATTTTTTGAGCTACAGTAAATCTAAAAAAATTATTATAATCTTTATAATTTTTAATATTAAAATATTTATTTTTAGAAAGTAAATAATTTATTATGTTTATTTGAGAAAAACAATGTTCTATAATTAATCATCCATAATTTAATAAATAATTATAAGAATTTAGTATTATATATTTTATATCATTTAAACCATTATTCTTAGAAAATAAAGAAATTTTAGATTCAAATCTTAAATCATTAAAATATTCTTTACTATATTTATTAATATAAGGAGGGTTGGTAATTATAACATGAAATTTTTTATTTTTAATATTATTAAATCAATTACTTCTATAAAAATAAATATTATTTAATTTATAAATTTTAGAATTATATTTAGCTAATTTAATAGCTAATAAATTAATATCTATGCCTATAATATTTACATAAGATATACGTTTAGCAATAGATATTGAAATTACACCACTTCCAGTTCCTAAATCAAGTATATTATAAAAATTATTAATTCTAATTAAATTAATACAATATTTTACCATAATTTCAGTATCTTTTCTAGGTATAAAAATATCATTATATATTAAATATGATGAATTCAAAAAATAACATTTATTAAATATATAACTTATAGGTATACCTTTCAATCTTTGTAAAAATATATAAAATAAATTATTAAAATCATTTTTATTAATTTTATAATTTAAATTAGTAATAATTCAACTTAAATCTTTTTTTAAAAAAAAACTTAAAATATAATAATATTCTTTATATAAATTAATATTATTAAAAATATATAATTTTATAATTTTTAATAAATTTAAAATATTCATTATTTAATTATTATAAAATCTAATTAAAGGATCAATTAATAAATTTAAATTTCCATTTAAAATCTTTTGTAAACAATATAAAGTTAAATTAATTCTATGATCAGTTACTCTATTTTTAGTATAATTATATGTTCTATTTCTATCACTTCTAAATCCTGTACCTAATAATTTTTTTTTATCATTATATTTCTTTTTATGTCTTTTTTGTAATTCCATATCATGAATTCTAGATTTTAAAATTTTTAAAGCCTTAGATTTATTTTTATGTTGAGACCTTTCTTGTTGACATTCTACTACTAATCCAGTAGGTATATGGGTTAATCTTACAGCAGAATCAGTGGTATTAACATGTTGACCACCAGCCCCTGAAGATCTAAATGTATCAATTTTAATATCTTCATTATTAATAATAGGTAAATTTTTATAAGGAATATCTGGTATTACAGCAACTATACATGTAGATGTATGAATACGTCCTTGAGATTCAGTAACAGGAACTCTTTGTACTCTATGTCCTCCTGATTCAAATTTTAATTTTTCATAAACATTATTCCCACTTATCTTACACAATATTTCTTTATAACCATTCAATGAAGTTTCATGAATATTTATTAATTCTACTTTTCATTTCATTAATTCTGAATATTTAGTATACATTTTAAACAAATCTAACACAAATAAAGATGCTTCATTACCACCTACACCAGCATGAATTTCTAGATATACATTTAAAAAATCTTTTTTATCTTTATTTAATAAATATATTTTATTTTCAATTTTTTTATAATAAAAATTAATTAAATTATTTAATTTATTAATTTCTTCTATTACTAAATTTTTAATTTCAATATCATCAATTAATAATTTAACATTTTTTAATTCATTTAAATATTTAATATAATTGTCATAATATTCTTTAATTTTAAAAAAAATTTTATATTTATTTAATATAAATAAATATCATTTATTACGGTATGAAATTTTATTTAATAAAATATTAATTTTAATAATTTTTTTATTTATAATATATATATTATTTAAAAAAATTTTATTCATAAATTATCCATATAATTAATAATAATTTTTAATTATAAATATTATATAATTTTATAATAATATAAAATTATTAATAAAAAAAAATAAATATATAAAATGCATATTAAAATTATAATAAGTATAGGTAATTATTGTAATAATTTATATTTTACTAGACATAATGTAGGAATTTGATTAATCAATAAAATAATAAATAATAATTATTTTAAAAATATTAAATTTGGAACTTTATATAATTGAAAAATAAATAAAAAAAAAATATATATATATTGTCCTAAAACATATATAAATAATGTAGGAAAATATATATATAAAATATGCAAAAAACTTAAAATTAAAAATCAAGAAATACTAATAATACATGATGATATAAACCGTAATCCAGGAATGGTAAAAATTAAATATAAAATTAATAAAAATATTACACATAATGGAATAAAAAATATATTATATCATTTTAATAAAAATAATTTTTATCATATTAATATAGGAATAGGAAAACCTAAAAAAAAAATTAATCTTAAAAAATTTGTATTATCTATTCCTAAAAAATTTGAAATACAAAAAATATGTAAATCAATAGATAAATCTATTAAATATATAAAATTATGAATTAAAAACAAAAAATTTACTTATATACAAAATTTATTAAATTCAAATAAATAAAAAATGAAAAATAATAATATTAATTTAATTATATTAAAATATAAAAAATATCCTAAAGAAATTATAATTAAAAAAAATATAAAAATAAAAATTTCAGGAAGAATTATATCAGTAAGAAATATGGGATTAATAATTTTTATTAATATACAAAATATAGAAAAAAAAATACAAATATTAATTAAAAAAAATAAATTTAAAAAAAAAATTATTAATAATATTAAAATAGGAAATTTAGTAAATATTAAAGGTATACTTTTTAAAACTAATACTGATGAATTAACTATAAAATCTAAAAAAATTAAAATATTATTAAAAATTAAAGTTCTTTTACCAGATAAATTCCATAAATTAAAAAATAAAGAAATTAAATTTAGAAAAAGATATTTAGATTTAATTATTAACAATAAAACAAGAAAAACATTTTTAACTAGAATAAAAATAATTAATTTAATAAGACAATACTTAAATAAAAATAATTTTTTAGAAGTAGAAACACCAATGTTACACAATATTCCCGGAGGGGCTTTAGCTAAACCTTTTATTACATACCATAATAAATTAAATCAAAATATGTATTTACGTATAGCTCCTGAATTGTATTTAAAAAAACTACTTATATCAGGATTTAATAAAATATTTGAATTAAATAGAAACTTTAGAAATGAAGGTTTATCAACTAAACATAATCCTGAATTTACTATGATAGAAATATATAAAACTTATTCATCATATAATTATATGATTTCTTTAATAGAAAAAATAATATATTATATAATAATTAATATTTATAAAAAAAAAACTATAATTTTTAAAAAAAAAAAAATAAATTTCAATATACCATATAAAATAATTACTTTTAAAAAATCAATTTTTAAATATTCAAAGCTATTTAAAAATATTTATGATTTAGATAATGATGAAAAAATTAAAAATGCAGCTAAAATTTTAAATATCAATTATGATAATAACACACAAATAGGAAAAATATTATTTAAAATATTTGAAAAAACTACAGAAAAATATTTAATTCAACCTACTTTTATAACTGAATATCCTAGAGATATATCACCTTTAGCTAAAAAAAATAATTTAAATAAAAATATAGCTGACAGATTTGAATTATATATATGTGGTTATGAAATAGCTAATGGATTTACAGAATTAAATGATTATAAAGAACAAAAAAAAATATTTCAAAAACAATTAAAATATACTAATAAAATTTTTTATAATAAAGAATATATAAATGCTTTAAAATATGGGTTACCACCTTCTACAGGCGTAGGAATAGGAATAGACAGATTAATAATGATACTTACCGATAATAAATCAATAAAAGATGTAATTTTATTTCCTACATTAAAAAAAATATAAATTTTTATTAATTATTTTCTTTAAAAAAGATTTTCTAAAGTAAATTTTAATATAACATTTATTTATATTTTTTTTTTTATTTAAAAATTGAAATTTTAAAAAATATGTATATATAATTGATACCTTAATATTATAAAATTCATGTAAAATAATATTATTTATATTATTTAATTGATTTAATATAATTAAAATATCTTTATTATTTAAAATAGAAAGAAAACACTTTCCTATAACTCTTTTAAAAAATTTAATATTATTATTACCTATAATTGGTATTCACAATATTTTTTGAATTTTTTTTATTAAAATACTATCTTTATTAATTAATTTAAAAAAATTAACTAATTTATATGACATTAAAAAGGTATCATTATTAATATTATTAAATAAATCTATAGATAATGTTTTAATTTCTAAATTTAATAATAAACTATCACAACTATTAGTATTAGTAAATTTATTTAATAAAAAATATTCAATAAACTTACCAACTCATCCTTTATCTTTATAAAAATTTTTACATAATTTATAATTAGTAAAATTTAATAAAATTTCTAAACTATAACCATAAATGCTATTTAATATTAAAAATATCTCATCATAAATTTTAAAATTATAATTCATATAATATATATTATATAATAATATATATAATTTTAAAAATTAAATATTTAAATTTAATAAATTTATGAAAATAAAATGTGGAATCATAGGCTTACCTAATATTGGTAAATCTACTTTATTTAATTCAATTACTAATAGTAATATAAAAAATAAAAATTTTCCATTTTGTACTATAACCCCTAATCAAAAAAATATAAATTTTAATAATATTAAAATCTTTAATATTTATAAAATTGTAAAAAGTAAAAAAATAACTTTTCCTAAAATAGAATATATAGATATAGCAGGTTTAATTAAAGGTGCATCTAATGGATTAGGATTAGGTAATAAATTTTTAGAAAATATTAAAAATACTCATATATTAATTCATGTAATTAGAATATTTAAAAATGTTAAAATTATTAATATCAATAAAAATGTAAATCCAATAAGAGATATAAATATTATAAATAATGAAATAAAATTATATGATTTAAATACATTAAATAAAAACATAATAAAAAATAAAAATAATAATGAAATTAAAATAATTAAAAAATATATTAAAAATTTAAATCAAAATACTAAAAATATAAAAAAAAGTAAAAAATTAAATAAATTTAATTTATTAACATATAAAAAAAAAATATATTTATTAAATATCGATAGTATTAAAAAAGATTTTTATTTAATTAAAAAAACTATAAAGTATTTAAATAAAATAGAAAATAAACCTAATATAATATTAATTAATATAAAAAAATTAAATACTAATTATATTAGTAAAATTGATATTAATAAAATAAAATATAATATTACTAATAAAATTATAAAAAAATTAAAACTATTAACTTTTTATACTGCCAATAAAAAAGAAACTAAAGCATGAATAATAAAAAAAAATAAAAATAATATTCTAGAAGCAGCTAAAAAAGTACATAATGATTTTAAATTAAAATTTATAAAAGCTCAAATAATTAATTATAAGGAATTTATTAAATATAAAAAATGAAATATATTAAAAAAAAAATGCAAAATTAAAATAAAAGGTAAAAAATATAAAATCAAAAATAACGATATTATTTATTTTATTATTTAATAAAAAAATATTTATTTTAATATATATAATTATAGATTTAAATAAAATCTATAAAAAAATTTAATTTTTTAAAAAAAATATCTTTAAATAATAATATATATATTATATTAAAATTATTATTTAAAATTTATATAATATTATTATTATAATAATATTTATTATTTATTAAAACTAAATTTAATAAGTAAATAAAGGAGTTATATGGTAGCTATTATAATATGTATGCATGGTACATTAGGAGTAGAATTTCTAAATACTATTAAATTAATAATAGGAAATCAAAATAATATTATTGCATTAAATTTTTTATCAAAAGAAAACATTAATGATTTACTAAAAAAATATAAAAAATCCATTAAAAAATTAAATATAAATAAAGGAATTATTTTTTTTGTTGATATTTTAGGTGGTAGTCCATTTAATGCGGCAATAAAATTAATGAGTAATAAAAAAAAAATTAAATGAGATATTATTTATGGTACTAACATGCCTATGTTGCTTGAAATATTAATATTAAGAGAAAATAAAAAAAATATTATTAAATTAATTAAAAATGCTTTAATAATAGGAAAAAATAATATAAATAATATAAATATTAAAATTAATTAATTTAATATTTAAAATGATTTAAAAATATAACATATACATAAAATTTTTATATTATTAAAATAATAATATTAAATAATAAAAATTAATGTTAATAAATAATAATAAAAAATATATTATTAATATACTGATAATTTTTTAAAAAAAAATATATAAATAATATTAAAAATTAATTTTTCAAAAAAATTAAAAAAATGAAAAAACAAAATAATATACAAATTGAAAAAGAATTAAAAGTATCATATTTAAATTATGCCATGTCGGTTATAATAGGTAGAGCTTTACCTGATGTTAGAGATGGATTAAAACCAGTACATAGACGTATATTATTTGCAATGTATATACTTAAAAATTATTATAATAAACCATATAAAAAATCTGCCAGAATAGTGGGAGACGTAATAGGTAAATATCATCCTCATGGAGATACCGCAGTATATGAAACAATAGTTAGAATGGTGCAAAATTTTTCTTCAAGATATCCTTTGATTGACGGACAAGGTAATTTTGGATCAATAGATGGTGATTCAGCTGCAGCTATGAGATATACTGAAATTAGAATGTCTAAAATTTCAGAAAATTTTTTAGAAGATATAGAAAAAAATACAGTAAATTTATTAAATAATTATGATGAAACTAAAAAAATTCCAGAAATTTTACCTACAAAAATACCTAATATATTAATAAATGGATCTACTGGAATAGCTGTTGGTATGGCTACTAATATACCTCCACATAATATAAAAGAAATTATTAATGCATGTTTATTTTATTTAGATAATAAACATATAAATACTAAATCTTTAATGAAATATATTAAAGGACCAGATTTTCCTACAGGAGGTATAATAGAAAATTATTCAGAAATATATAAAGCATATAAAACTGGAAAAGGAACAATAAAAATAAAATCTAAAATAAAATTAGAAAAAAACATTAATAATAAAAAAAAATATATTGTTATTTGTGAGATTCCATATCAAATAAATAAAACTAAAATAATAGAAAAAATTATTGAACTAATAAAAAATAAAACTTTAGAAGGAATAAATAATATTAGAGATGAATCTAATAAAAATGGTATAAGAATAGTTATAGAAATTAAAAAAAAATTTAAAAGACAATTAATAATAAATAAATTATTATATCTAACTAATTTAAGTGTTTCTTATGGAATTAATATAATTGCTTTATACAAAGGAAAACCTAAAATATTAAATTTAAAAAAAATTTTAAAAATATTTATAAAACACAGAAAAAACATAATTAAAAAAAGAACTATATTTAAATTAAAAAATAATATTAATAAAATTCATATATATGAAGGAATAATAATAACATTAATTAATATAGACAAAATATTATATATAATTAAAAAATCTAAAAATATTAATGAAATACAAAATAAAATTTTAAATAATAAATGAAACATAAAAAATAATAAAATATTCACTGAAAAAAAAAAATATAAATTTTCTAAAATGCAATTAAATTCTATATTAAAATTAAGTCTAATAAAATTAAATAAAATAGAAAAAAAAAAAATTTATATTAAATATAATTTAATAAAAAAAAAAATACTAAAATTAAATAATATACTTGAAAATAAAAAAATATTAGTAAATATAATTAAAAAAGAATTAATTAAAATTAAAGAAAAATTTGGAGATAAAAGATTAACTAAAATTAATAAAATGGAAAAAAAAATTAAAATAAAAGATTTAATAAAAAAAGAAAAAATAATAATAATAATAAATAAATATAATTATATTGGATATCAAAAAATTTCAAAATATAAATTACAAAATAAAGGTGGAAAAGGTAAAAATATAAATAAAATTAAAAATAATAAAATTTTAAAAATTATTATTACATATAATTATAATAAAATATTATTATTTACTAATTTGGGTAAGTGTTATGAATTATATTCATATGATATACCATATATAGGAAATAAAAAAATAGGAAAACCTATAATAAATTTTTTAAACTTAAAAAATAAAGAAAAAATAACATCAATAATCAAAAAAAAAAAAAAAAAAAAATATTTAATTATTATTACTCAAAATGGAATTATAGAAAAAATAAAAAATAAAAATATTAATATAAAAAATAAAAAAGGTTTAAATATAATTAAATTAAAAAATAAAGATAAAATTATTGATGTTAGTTATATTAATAAAAATGAAGAAATAATGATATTTACAAAATTCGGTAAAGCTATAAGATTTAAAGAAAATAATATTAGAACTATGAATAGAAATTCATCAGGTGTAAAAGCTATAAAATTAAATATCAAAGATAAAGTTAAATCATTAATCACAATTAATAAAAATAATAAAAAAATAATTATAATTACTAAAAATGGATATGGTAAAAAAACTTTAATTAAAGAATTTAATACTAAAAATAGAGCTATCAAAGGTATTACATGTATTAAAATAAATAAAAAAAATAGTTATTTAATAAAATCTATAAAAATATCTAAAAATAAAGAAATAATTATTATTACTAATATAGGTAACATAATACGTATTAAATTAAATAAAATAAATTTATTAAAAAGAAATACGCAAGGTATAATTTTAATAAAATTAAATAATAACGAAAAAGTAATAGATTCACAATTAATAAATTAATATATTAATAATAAATTTATAATACATGAATAGAAATTGTATTACTTTTATTAAATATAATAGATCCAGAAATCATTATTATAATATCTTTTTTATTAGCTAAACCTTTAGATATAGATAATTCTTTTCCAATATTATAAAAATCATTTATAGATTTAATATTATTAATTATAACAGGTATAACTCCTTTAATTATTAATAATTGTTTATATGTTATAATACTATAAGTTAACGCTAATATTAAAGATTTAGGAAAATATTTTCTAATAAATTTAGCTAATTTACCTTTTTTAGTAAAAACTAAAATTAATGAAGAATTAATTTCTTTTGAAATATTAACAGCGTTTTTACATATAGATTCATTAATACTTAAATTAACTTTATCATCAACAATAAAATTGTTATTTATTTCTAAATTATCAGTTTTTTCACAAATACTATACATTATTTTAACTGTTTCAATAGGATATTTACCTTTAGCGCTTTCACCAGATAACATTACAGCATCAGTACCATCTAAAATAGCATTAGCTACATCACCAGCTTCAGCTCTAGTAGGTCTAGGATTTAATATCATTGATTCTAACATTTGAGTAGCAGTAATAACTATTTTATTATAAAAATTACATTTCTTAATAATCATTTTTTGAGCTAAAATTACATCTTCTATAGGTATTTCTACCCCTAAATCTCCTCTTGCTACCATAATACCATCAGATACATTTAAAATTTTATCAAAATTTTTAATACTCTTTTTATTTTCAATTTTTGAAATTATTTGTATATTATTACCACCATTTTTATTTAAAAATTCTCTAATCTTTAGAACATCATTTTCATTTCTAATAAAAGAAGCAGCTATAAAATCCAAATTATTTTTAATAGCAAAAATCAAATCTAATTTATCATTTTTAGATAATATTGGAAGATTTATATTTATACCTGGTAAATTTATACCTTTATTTTCTCCTATAAAACCACTATTTTTAACTTCACAAATTAATTTATTATTAGTTTTATTAATAACTTTCATAGTTATTAAACCATCATCAACTAATATTAAATCATTAATATTTAAATCATTAATAAAATTTTTATAAGTAACAGAAATTATATTATTATCACCTATAATATTTTTATCACAAGAAAAATAAAAAATTTGTCCAGTATGCAAATATACTTCTTTGGAATTTTTTAACCTTAAAGTTCTAATTTCGGGACCCTTAGTATCTAAGATTATAGGTATATTTTTTCCAGTCTTTTTCATTACTAATTTTAATTTATTTATATGTTCTCTATGAATATCATGATTGCCATGAGAAAAATTTAATCTTATTACATCAACACCAAAATTAAATAAATCAATTAATATATTAATATCATCAATACTCGGACCCATAGTACAAACTATTTTAGTTTTTTTCATAAAATTAATCAATTTAAAATATAATTATTTATTAAAATATACGTTCTAGTGGATTCGAACCACTGACTTCCATTACGTCAAAATGGCACTCTACCACTGAGTTAAGAACGTAAAAAAATAATATTTTATTTATAAAATAAAATATAATATAAATATTATACTATTAATATTTTAAAAAAACAAAATGAAAAAAAATATTATTGAAGAATTAAAATCTAGAAAATTAATTAAAAAATTAACTAATGAAAATAAAATTATAAAATCTTTAAAAAAAGAAAATATTAATATATATTGTGGTTTTGATCCAACATATAAAAGTTTACATATAGGTCATTTAATACCATTAATTACATTAAAAAGATTTATTAAATATAAATATAATATAATTATATTAATAGGAGAATTTACAGCTCAAATAGGTGATCCAAGTTTTCAAAAAAAAAAAAGAAAAAAATATAAATATAAAAAAATATTATTTAATAGCAATAATATAATTAAACAAATAAAAAAAATATTAGGTAATAATATAATTATTTTAAAAAATAGTAAATGATTTAATAAAATGAAAATAAATTTCTTTTTAGAAGAAATATGTAATGATTTTATCGTTAACAATATCCTAAATAAAAAAGCTATTAAAAAAAGAAATATTAAAAAAAAAAATATAAATTTTAAAGAATTAATTTATCCTTTATTACAAAGTTATGATTTCTTATATTTATATAAGAATTTTAATACTAAAATACAAATAGGTGGATCAGATCAATGAGGAAATATAACATCAGGTATTAATTATATTAAAAAAAAAATTAATAAAAAATTATTTGGAATTACTTTGCCTTTAATAATTAAAAAAAATGGTGTTAAATATAGTAAATCTTCTAAAGATACTATTTGATTAGATAAAAATTTAACTACTCCTTATGAATTTTATCAATTTTGATTTAATATACCAGATAAAGAAATATATAATTATTTTAAACAATTAACATTAATTAATATTAAAAAAATTAAATTAATAAAAAATAATAAAAATATTTATAAAATTAAAACAATATTAGCTAAACATATTACTAATATAGTTCATGGAAAAAAAAATTTAAAAAATATCAAATTTATTAATAATATATATTTTAAAAAAAAAACTATTGATTTAAAAAAATTAAAAAAATTATTTAAAATTAATATACCTAAAATTACTATTAACAAAAATATAAATAATTTAAAAGAAATATTAATACTTCTTAAAATAGTAAAAACTAAATCTCAATCGCATAATTTAATAAAAAATTTATCTATTAAAATTAATTTTATAACTATTAATAATACTGAATATAAAATAAATGATAAAGATAAATATTTTAATAAATTTACTATTTTAAAAAAAGGTAAAAAAAATTTCTTTTTAATTAAATGAATATAAATTTAATTTTAAAAAGATTCTATTAAAAAATTTTTATTTAAAACAAAATTATAATTTTCTTTTAAAAAATACGACATATCTTTAATCATATTTTTATTACCACATAACATAAAAAAATGTTTATTATTAATAATAATTTTATTATCTTTTTGTATTTTATTATACAATTCTATGTTAGATACCCTTCCATTAATAAAGAAGGGTAATCTAAAATTTATATTTTCTTTACTTAAAGTAATTAAAAAACTAAAAAAATTAATATTATATATATTTAATAATTTAAATAATTTATTAATATATATTAAATCATCTAAATATTTAATACCATAAATTAAAAATATATGCTTAAATTTATTTTTTAATAATAAAATATTACTAAATAAAATAGATAAAAAAGGGCTTATTCCTGTATTAGTACATATCATTCAAAGATAATTTATTTTTTTATTAATTATATTTAATAAAGTAAAATTTCCATAAGAAATATTAGATATATATATATAATCACCTATATTTAAATTAAATAATTTTTTACTAAAATAACCATTATTAACTTTATATATATAAAACTCTAAATAATCATCATTATATGAATTTAAAAAAGAATAATATCTATATACATATTTATTTTTAATTAATAAAGCTAATTTAATAAATTGTCCAGGAATAAAATATTTTATATTTTTATCTATATAAATAGTAAATAAATTATTATTTCATTTACATATATTTATTATTTTAGTTTTAATTCATTTAAATAAATTCATATAATATATTATTTATTAAATTTTAAAAAATTAAATTCTGATTTTCCTTTATAAATACTTAAAGAACTTAAATTTTCTTCTATACGTAATAATCTATTATATTTAGATATTCTCTCTGATCTACTTACAGACCCAGTTTTAATTTGACCTGAACAAACTCCTACAGATAAATCAGCAATACTAGTATCTTCAGTTTCTCCTGATCTATGTGAAATTATTACAGAATAATTACTTTTCTTAGCTAAATTAATAGATTCTAATGTTTCTGTTAAAGTACCTATTTGGTTTAATTTTATTAATATAGAATTAGCTATATTTAATTTTATACCTTTTTTTAATAAATCAATATTAGTAACAAATAAATCATCACCTACAATTTGTATTTTTTTACCCAAAACACTAGTTAAATATACATATCCATCTCAATCAAATTCACTTAAAGGATCTTCTATAGATATAATAGAATATTTATTAATTAATTCTTTTAAAAAATCAGTTATTTCATAAAATGTAAATTCTTTATTTTCTAATATATACTTTTTTTTTTTTTTATTATAAAATTCTGATGATGCACAATCTAAAGATATAAATATATCTTCACCTAAAACATAATTAGATTCTTCTATTGCATTTTTAATAAAAATTAAAGCTTCTTCATTAGAAGATAAATCAGGAGCATATCCCCCTTCATCACCAATAGAAATTCTTTTTTTATTTAATTTTAAAATTTTTCCTAAATTATGAAATATTTCACAACACATTCTAATAGCTTGTCTAAAACTTTTTGCACCTATCGGTAAAATCATAAATTCTTGTATATCTATATTATTATTAGCATGACACCCCCCATTTATAATATTTACCATAGGTATAGGCATAATAAATTCTTTATTATTATATCCTATTAATTTATTTATATAATTATATAAAGATATATTCAAAGATTTTGCATGCGCTTTAGAAATTGCTAATGATACAGCTAATATAGAATTAGCTCCTAATTTAGATTTATTATTAGTTCCATCATAATCAATCATTAATCTATCTATTTTAGATTGTTCACTAGAATCCATTCCTACAATTTCTTTAAATATTATATTATTAATATTAAATATAGATTTTAAAACACCTTTTCCTAAATAACGAGTGATATCATTATCACGAAGTTCTAAAGCTTCATTATAACCTTTAGAGGCACCTGAAGGAACTATAAATTTACCTACTGAACCATCTTCTAAAAATACTTCAGATTCTACAGTAGGATATCCACGAGAATCTAAAACTTCTCTACCTATAACTTTAATTATCTTACTCATATTAATTAACCTTTTCAAAAAAAAAAAAATAAAACATTATATATTATATATTTACTTTTTTATAATTATATGATATCTTATATGCAATATACGTGGGGTAGAGCAGTGGTAGCTCGTCGGGCTCATAACCCGAAGGTCGTTGGTTCAAATCCAACCCCCACAATTTATTTTATAAATATATTTCATAT
Source organism: Candidatus Stammera capleta (assembly GCA_036689275.1). Taxonomy (GTDB): domain Bacteria; phylum Pseudomonadota; class Gammaproteobacteria; order Enterobacterales; family Enterobacteriaceae; genus Stammera; species Stammera capleta_AA. The sequence goes on from CP144780.1 coordinate 148,958, forward strand.
AAAATCAATTATATATATTAATAATATACTTTTTATAATACCTCAAAATAAACCTAATGTTTTATTCATTAATAAATAAAATAATAAAAAAATTTGATTTATAAATTTAAGTAAATATTCCTCAATAATTAAATAAAATAAGAAAAATAAAAAAAATAAATACAATATATTTTTCTTAATGTAAATATTATATTTAATAAATAAAAATATTTTAATTAATAAAAATAATATTAATAAAGAAAGAAATTCTTTTATAATACCTTTTTTAAAACTAAAAAAAATAGATAAAAAAAAAATAAATAATATAACATATAAAAATTTTTCATATTAATTAATTTAAAAAAATTTAATTATAATAAATAGAAACCAAATATAGCCCATAAGGCTTTACAATATTTATATTAAAAGCACTTTTATCACGATAATATAAATAATCTTTAATTCATAAAACTGAATATTTATAACTTCCTATTAATAATAAACTACTAACAATATTACGAACCATATGATATAAAAAAGAATTAGCTTTAATATCAAAATAAATAATATTTTTATATTTAAATATTTTAATATATAAAATTTTTTTATAAACACTTAATGATTCACAACCAGAAGATCTAAAAGAAGTAAAATCATGTGTACCAATTAAATATCTAGAGGCTTTATACATTAAATTTAAATTTAAATTATCATTATTAAAAACAACTAAATTATTTAAAAAAACAGACCTTTTTCTTTTAGTACATATTAAATAAATATAACGACGATATAAAACATTATATCTTGCATGAAAATTTAAAGAAATATATTTAATTCATTTAAATAAAATAGTATTAGGTAACATAAAATTTATTGAATTAATAAATGAATTAACATTTATATATTTTTTAATATCAAAATGAATTATTTGACCTAAACTATGCACTCCTTTATCAGTTCTACTAGCACTAAATATTTTAGTATAATATCCTAATAAAATAAATAATTTATTCTCTATAATACTTTGTAAACTATTATCATTTAAAAATTGTTTTTGTCATCCATTATAATAATAACCATTATATTCTATGCATGCTAACAATCTATATTTAAACATTTAATTAATTTTTTTATTATATTTACGTAAATAATATAATTTAGATTTTTTAATATTTTTACTATTTTTAATAACTGTAATTTTATGTATTATAGGAGAATATAATTTAAATAATCTTTCTACACCCTCACCATAAGAAATTTTTCTTAATATAAAACTAGTATTAATACCTTTATTTTTTTTTGAAATAATTATACCTTTAAAAGATTGTAATCTTTTTTTATTTGATTCTATAACTCAAATTTGAACATTTATAATATTACCAATTTTAATTTTTTTTAATTTTTTTTTTTTAATATATTTTTGTTCTATATAATTTATAATATTATTTTTCATAATTAATATTTAGTACATAAAAAAATAATTATTTTTTGTTAATGAGAAAATAATTTTTTAATAAATAAGGTTTTACTAATATAGTTTTTTGAATAGATTTTTCATATCTTCACAAAAAAATTTTTTTATGATTTCCGGATAGTAATACTTTAGGTATACACAAATTATTAAAAATCCTAGGTTTAGTATAATTAGGGATAACCTAATAATTTATTTAAATAACTAAAAGAATCAACTTTAGAAGAATTTATATTATTTAATACTCCATCAATATTTCTAACTAAAATATCTATTATTACCAATAAAGATATTTCACCACAACTAACTATATAATCTCCTATAGATAATTCTAAATCAACATATTTATCAATTATACGTTGATCTATACCACTATATCTACCACATATAAATGTCAAAGATTCATAAGATAATAACTTATTAATTAAATATTTATCAATTATTTTACCTTGAGGAGATAAATATATTACATATGTATTAATTTGTTGTTTTTTAATTTTATTTATAGCTAAAGATAAAGGTTCAGGTCTTAATAATGATCCAAATCCACCACCATATATTTTTCCTTCATAATTATGATTATTTGAAAAATCTATTATATTTAAAATATTTAAAATTATTTTATTTAATTTTATAGCTTTATATATCAATCCATTTTTAAAAGGAGAAATAAAAAAATCAGGATTCATGCTTATTATATTTAAATACATATTTAATTAATTAATTAATATTTTTTTATATTTATTTAATAAATACGATACTCTTTTAGATAGAATAGCTCCATATTTTAATCATATATTTAATATTTCAAGGTTTATATAAATACCCTTTTTATATTCAAAATTTAAAAAAGGATTATAATAACCTATTTTAATTATAAATTTTCCATTACAAGATTTACGTCTATCAGCTACCAAAATATTATAAATAGGTAATTTTTTTCTACCATAACGAGCTAAACGAATTATTACCATAAATTCTCCAAATTAATAAAAAATATAAATAATTTAATTTTATTATTTTAAAAACTAATTTTAAGTAACAGTGGAGAAGGGATTCGAACCCTTGATACTTTTTAAAAAAGTATACATATTTTCCAAACATGCTCTTTAAACCTCTCAGACACTCCACTAATTTATATATATATTATTATAACCAATAATAAAAAATTTATATATAATTTTGACAAATTTAATATTATAAAATATAATATATATATTCCTCTGTAGTTCAGTAGGTAGAACAACGGACTGTTAATCCGTATGTCACTGGTTCGAATCCAGTCGGGGGAGTTTATATTTTATTTTATATATTAAATTTATAATTATATTTAATATTTTTTTTAATAAAAATTTTTCTTGATTTAATATTATCACCCATTAATGTTTTAAACAAATTATTAGCTTTAATAATATCACCTATATATACTTTAGATAAATTTCTATTTTTAGGATTCATTGTAGTATTTCATAATTGATCAGGATTCATTTCACCTAATCCTTTGTAACGTTGTATAAGTATATTATTATTATTTAATATTACATAATTAATTAAATTATAAAAATTATTAAAATATACTTTTTTATTATTTATATATATATATTTAATATATTTATTGTTATCATTAAAAAAATATAGTTTTTTACCTATATTAAATAATTTTAAAAAATTTTCTACTAAATTATTATAATTAATATTAATTATTTCATAATTATAAATATCTATATAAATAAATCTTAAAATATAATTATTATTTTTATTTAATAAATTATATTTAATTTTATTTCTAAAAAAAATATCTCTATTTAAATAAATTATAAAATCCTTTAATCATTTAAAAGATTTTAAATTATTTATATTATTAATATCTTTAAAATATATAAATGAATTTAATAAATATATAGAAAATTTACTTTTATTTTTAATTAAAAAACTTAAAAAAATCAAATATTTAATAGCTAATTTAGAAATTTCAATATTTTTTAATAAAATTACATCTTTATAATATAAATTAATATTTTTAAAACTAAAATTTATTTTATACTCAATTAATTCATTTTCATTAGATAAAAAATATTCTTTTTTATTAAATTTTAATCTATATAAAGGTGGACGAGCTATATATAAATGACCATTATTAATTATATCAGGCATATATCTATAAAAAAAAGTTAATAATAAAGTTCTTATATGCGCTCCATCTATATCAGCATCTGTCATAATAATAATATTATTATATCTTAATTTTTTTAAATCAAAATTTCTATTTTTTATACCACATCCTAATACAGATATTAAAATATTTATTTCTTTAGAAAATAATATTTTTTCTAATCCTATCTTTTCTACATTAATAACTTTACCTTTTAAAGGTAATACAGCTTGATATTTTCTATTTCTACTTTGTTTAGCTGATCCACCAGCAGAATCACCTTCAACTAAAAAAATTTCAGTTAAATTAGAATTTTTTTTTTGACAATCTGCTAATTTATTAGCAACTAAAGATAAATCTAAATTAATTTTTTTTTTAAACAATTCTTTAGATTTTTTAAGATATTCTCTATGTTTAGAAGAATTAATAATATTTTTAATAATATTTTTAGAATCTATCGGGTGTTCTAAAAAAAAAGTCAATAAATTTTTACTAATTACAGATTCTACTAAAAATTTTACTTCAGATGAAATTAATTTTTCTTTAGTTTGAGAAGAAAATTTAGGATTACACATTTTAATTAACAATATTGCATATAAACCTTCTCTAATATCATCACCAATTATATTTAATTTATTATTTTTAATATTAACTTCATTACTTAAATAATTATTAATAGTTCTAGTAATACCTATTTTTAATCCTAATAAATGCATACCACCATCTTTTTGAAAAATATTATTAGTAAAACATAAAATTTTATTTTTTCAAGTGTTAATTCACTGACATACAAATTCTAATTTTATATTTTTAATTCTTTTTTTAATATAAAAAATATTTTCATTAATTTTTTTTTTATTTTTAATTAAATAAGATAAATAAGATTTTATACCACCATTATTTAAAAAATTAAAACTTTTATTTTTTTTTAAATCTATCAATTTTATATTTAAACCTTTATTAAGATAAGATAATTCATTAAATCTTTTAAATAAAATTTTATAATTAAATTCTTTAAAATTAATAAAAATATCTTCATCAACTCAAAATCTTATAAAAGTACCATGTTTATTAGTATCACCTATTATTTTAAGTTTATCTTTAGGTTTACCATATAAATATATTTGATTAAAAATTTTATTATTTTTATATATAAATATCTCTAATTTTTTAGATAAAGCATTAACTACAGATACACCTACACCATGTAATCCTCCAGAAATATTATAAGAATTATTATCAAATTTTCCACCAGTATGTAAAACAGTCATAATTAATTCTACTCCAGGTATACCTGTCTCTTTATGAATATCTACTGGTATACCTCTACCATCATCTAATACAGATATAGAATTATCTTTGTATAAAGTTACTATAATATTATTACAAAAACCAGATAAAGATTCATCTATAGAATTATCAACTATTTCAAATACCATATTATGCACACCTGTATTATCAGATGTATCTCCTATATACATACCGGGGCGTTTTCTAACTGCCTCTAATCCTTTTAATATTTTTATATTAGAAGAATTATAAGAATTATATGACATATACACTCTTTAAAAATTAAAATATAAAACTATTTATAATTGAATAGGCATAATCATATATATTAAATATATATTTTCTATATCTATTATTTTAATGATTGAATAAGAATCTTTTAAAAAAAAACGTATTTTAGTATTATTATTTAAATTACTTATACATTTAACAATATCTAAAATATATTTAATATTTAAACTTATTTGTATATTTTTATCATTATTTATAATAATATTTTCTCTAATTTCATTATTATTATTATCATTAGCTAAAATTAATAATTGATTTTTATTAAATTCTAAAGTTACATAATTAGATACATTATTACTAATTACAAAATTACGAATTAAAGCATTTTTAAAATTTAATATATCTATATCAACAAATAAATATTTTTTAAATGAATATAAAATATTTTTATAATCTGGAAAATTACCATCTATTAAATTAGAATATATAATAAAATTATCAAAAATAATTTTTATAATACTTTTGTTAAAACTAAAATAAATATTTTTATTATCAATATCATTTAATAATTTTAATAATTCTAAAACCAAATCATTAGATATAATAATAGAAAATATTTTTTTTTGTCTATAATCAAAATTATCTTTTAACTTATATATCGACATTCGATAACTATCAGTAGTAACAAAATATAAAATAAGATTACTATATTCTATCAACATTCCACTTAAATAATAATAAATATCTTCATTACCCATAGAAAAATAAATTGAATATATTATTCTTTTAAAAATATTACTAGAAATAATAAAATTATTATCAAATAATATATTTTTATTTAAAATAGGAAAATTATTAGAAGATAATGTAGATAAATAAGATTTAATATTTAAACAAGATATACACAACCTTTTATTATAATAATTTATATCTATATAACTTTCTTTAGGATAATTTTTACATAATTGAAAAAATTTATTTAAATTAACAGTTATAGATCCATTTTTAATAAATTCTTTATTAGATAAATTAATTATATAATTAATTTCAATATTTAAATTAGTAACTAATAAATGTAATTTTTTATCAACTAAAATTATTAATATATTAGATAAAATTATATCTTTAATATTATTTTTAATATAAATATTTAATTTACTTAATAAATTTACTATTTTTTCTCTCTTTAATATAAAATGCATTTTTATTTTTTAAAATTATTTTAATTAAACTATTAATATCTTTTTTAATTAAATTATTGTTATAATATAATTTCTTAATTTTATTATAAGAATATAATATTTGATAGTAACTCAAATTATTAAATAAATAACTTAATTTATATAAACTATAATTAATAATCTTTTTAGATAAAAATATAAATATTTGTCTAGGATATAAAATATTTTTAATACGTGATTTAGATAATAATTTTTTAATATTAATATTATAATATATACAAATACTTTTTTGTATACAAAAAAATAAATAATTATTATATGTATTTAAAAAATTATTAAATATCTTTTTAATAAAACAAATTTCAATATTCTTTAAACAATTATAATAACTAGAATAAAAAAAAATAATATTTAAAATTTCTTTTAATTGAAAAAAATTATCAATTTTAATACTACAAATATAATTTATTATATTATCATTTAATAACATATTATTTTTAATAAAAAATTTTTTAATAAATTTTCTTTTAATTACAAAATCTATATTATTTATATTAATTACAAAATTAGATAATAATGACGATAATTTTTTGATAAAATTTAATTTACTAATTATAATATTAGATGAAATAATTATATATAATTTAAATTTATAATGTATTAAATATTTCAATACAAAATAAAATTTTTTTTGTAAAAAAATATTATTTTTAATAAAATTAATATTATCTATTAAAAAAAAATTTATTGAATTTATATAATATTTAATTACATTAAAATTATATTTATTAATTAATAAATACATTTTTTTAATAAAATTTAAAGAATTAATATATATAACATCTTTTTTAATTTTATAAATTTTATCTATATAATTTTTAACTGAACATAATAAATGAGTTTTACCTAATCCAGAATTACTATACAAAAATATTAACTTAAATTTAATCTTTTTAAAATGAATTAAATTATATAATTTACTATATACTAAAAAATTAGATTTACCATAAATAAAATTTTCAAAATTATATTTTTTAAATAAATAAAAATCTTTGATATCAAAATAATTATTTAATATAATATATTTTTTTTTTTTTAAATTAAATCTTTTAGTAATTAATTTTTTATCACCTATAATAAATTTTATTATATAAAAGTTAATATTATATTTAATAATATATTTATATATTAAATTTAAATATCTTTTATATATATTATTAAAAATATAAATATTAGGAGCACATAAATATATATATTTTTTAATAATTAAAACTTGTAATGGTAATATTCACATGTTAAACTCATATTTTGATAAGTTATTTTTTAATTTTATCAAACATTTATTTCACAAATTATACAATAAATTTATCTCCATTAATTTGATTTAAATAAATAATATTTAATTATAAACTATATAAAAAAAATGAAAAGAACATACCAACCATCAAAAATTAAAAAAAAACGTAAACATGGATTTAGAAAAAGAATGAAAACTAAAAATGGAAGAAAAATTATATCTAATAAAAGAAAAAAAAATAAAAAAAAAATATAATAAAAAATTTACTTTTAAAAAAAAAAATAAAATAAAATATAAAAATAATATTTTTACGAATTCAAAAAATTATAAATTTATATTAATAAAATATAATTTAAATAAATTTAAATATCCTCGAATTATGATATTAATTAAAAAAAAAAATATTAAATATTCTACTAAAAGAAATTTTATTAAAAGAATAATACGTGAAACTTTTAGAATAAATCAATATAAAATTAAAAACCTAGATTATTTAATAATAATTAAAAAAAATATTTTTTTTTTAAAAAAAAAAAAATTTTTTTATTACTTTAATAAAATATGAAAAAATTTTATAAAAATATAAAGGACCTATAATGTATTATTATAAATTATTAAAATCAATAATAATTATTATATTTTTAAATTTAATTATATTAAAAAATAATTTTTCTAAAACTAATTATAATAATATATTTAATAATAACATTAAAAAAAATTTTTCTAATAATATATATATAAAAAATAATAAAATTTTAATTAAAATAAATAAAAATAATAGTAAAATTAAAAAAATTTATATAATAAAATATGATAAAAATATTAAACTAAATAATAAAAAAAATAATTATAACATACTTACAAATATTAAATTAAATAATAAAAATAATGTTAAATTTAAAATTAAAAAAGTTAAATTTATTAAAAATAATATAATTTTGATTAGTAAAAGAAAAATTAATAATTTAATATATATTGAAAATATCAAAATAAATAAAAATCTATATAATATAAATTACAAATATATATTAATCAATAAAACTAATAAAATTAAAAAAATAAATTTAACAAATAAAATTATTAAAAAAAATAAAATATACAATAACGATATCAATATTGCTTATCATACATATGATAAATTATATAAATTTAATATTAATAATATATATAATAAAATAAAAAAAAATATATATTTATATTGAATAAGTATATATGAAAAATATTATTTATTATCATGAATAGAAAATATACCAATATATAAAAAAATTACTATCAATAAAATTAATAATAATATATTAATAAAAAATAAAAAAATATATACACTATATCCTTATAAAAAAAAAATTATAAATTTAAAATTACTTATATCACCCAAATTGAATAATTACCTTAATAATATATCAAAAAATTTAGACTCAATTATTGAGTTTGGTTATTTAAATATAATTAATAAATATTTATTTAATTTATTAAATAAAATAAATTTAATAGTAAATAATTGAGGATATTCTATAATTATTTTAACAATTTTATTTAAAATTATTACTTATCCTTTAAATAAAATTCAATATTTATCTTTATTAAAAATTAAAAAAATTCAATATAAAATTAAAAAAATTAAAAATAAATATAATAATAATAATTTAATAAATAAAAAAATTATTAATTTATATAAAAAATATAATATTAATCCATTTATAAATTTATTAATAACAATTATACAAATACCTATATTAATAAGTATGTATAATATATTAACTATACCTATAGAATTAAAAAAATCTAATTTTATTTTGTGAATTAAAGACTTATCTACATATGATAAATACTATATTTTACCTATATTAATGTCAATTTCTTTATATTTAACATATGATAATGATATAATAAATCAAAATAATAAAATAAAAAATTATAATATTATAACCTCTATACTTATAGGAATATTTTCTATACATTTTCCTAGTGGAGTATTATTATATTATATAATTAATAATATAACTACATTAATACAACAAAAAATTATAAAAAAATTATCAAACAATAATGAAAAATTATAATGATACTATTATAGCTCAATCTACACCTATAGGATATGGTGGAATAGGGATAATAAGAATATCAGGTAATAAAACTAAAAAAATATCTTATAAAATGATTGGAAAAATTACTAAAAATAGATATGCTGAATATTTACCAATTAAAAATATTAAAAATATAATTTTAGATTATTGTATAATATTATTTTATAAATCACCTAACTCTTATACAGGAGAAGATATTTTAGAAATACATTGTCATGGAGGACAAAAAGTAATAGAATTAATTATAAAATCTATTATTAATTTAAATATTAAAAAAGTTAGAATTGCTAATCCAGGTGAATTTACTGAAAGAGCTTTTCTAAATAATAAAATAGATTTAATTCAAGCAGAATCTATTAATAATATTATATATTCTAACAATGAAAATAATATTATTTCTGCAGTTAAATCTTATAAAGGTCATTTATCTAAAAAAATTAATAACATTATTAATATAATCAAAAAAAATTTAATATTAATTGAAAAAAAAATAGATTTTTCAGAAAACGAAAATAATAATAAAGAAATTAAAACAATTAAAAAAAATATATTAATAATTTATAAAAAAATAAAAAAAATATATTATATATACAAAGAAAATAAACTTTATAATGATGGGATAAAAATAGTAATAATTGGTAAACCTAATGTAGGAAAATCAAGTTTAATAAATAAAATAACATTTAAAGATACTTCTATTGTTACTAATATTAAAGGAACTACTAGAGATATTATTAAAGAATATATTAATATAAATAATACAGATATACAAATTATAGATACTGCTGGAATACATAAAAGTAATAATATAATTGAAAAAATAGGAATTAAAAAAACCTGAAAAGAAATTAAAAAATCTAAAATAATTATTTATATGGAAAATTCTTTAAATATTAATGAAAAAAAGATTATTAAAATATATAAAAAAAATATACTTAATCAAATAGATAATTACAAAAAAAAAATTCATATTTTAATAATTAATAAAATAGATTTATTAAAAAAAAAAATAAAGTTAATTAATAAAGATAAATTATTTACTGTATTAAATATGTCAATTAAAAAAAATTATGGTATTAATAATTTAATTAAAATAATTAAAAAAAAAATCAAAAATATTAATATAAAAAATAATTTTTTAATTCAACAAAGACATTATATTTTAATAAAAAAATCATTATATAATATTAAAAAATGTATAAAATTATTAAAAATTAAAAGATATAAAATAAATATTGATTTAATATATGAATATCTAATGTTAATTCAAAAAAAATTAAATTTAATAATAGGTAAAAAAGAAATAACATCTAAAAAAATAATAAAAAAAATTTTTTCAAAATTTTGTATAGGTAAATAATTATTAATAAATTTATTTCTTTTTTTTAAAAAAAAATGTGATTTTTATTTAAAAATAATAATATCAAACAAAGAATAGATAAATTTATATCCAAAAAAATAAATTTTTATACTAGAAATAAAATTAAAAAAATAATTAAAGTAAAAGGTATTTATATAAATAATAAATTAATATATAAACCCAGTTTTAAAATAAAAACTCATGAAAAAATTAAAATAAACATTATAGAACAGAATAATAAATATGTACCCAATAAATATATTCCATTAAATAAAATTTATGAAGATAATTATATATTAATAATAAATAAAAAACAAGGAATAGTAGTTCATCCCAGGTCATAAACATATAAAAGATACTTTATTAAATAAAATAATTTATATATATCCTGATATATATAAAAAAATACCTAGATGTGGTATAGTTCATAGATTAGATAAAGATACTACAGGTTTATTAATTATAGCTAAAAAAATTAACAGTTATAATAAACTAATTAAAAAATTTAAAAAAAAAAAAATTATACGAATATATAGAACTTTAGTATTAGGTGATGTTAAAAAAAGAAGAGGTATAATTAAAAAGAATATTTCAAGATACAAATATAATAGAAAAATTATGTCTATAAATGACAAAGGAAAAAAAGCTATTACTAAATATAAAATATTAGAAAAATTTAATTTTTGTACATTTCTAGAAATTAAAATAGAAACAGGAATAACTCATCAAATAAGAGTACATATGAATTATATTAATAATCCTATTATAGGCGAAAAAATTTATACTAAAAAAAATTTTCTTAAAAATTATAATATTCCTAAAATAATATTTAAAAAAATTAATAATTTTAAAAATATAGCATTACACGCATCAACTTTAATATTTAAACACCCAATAAATAATAATAAAATAGTAATTAATTCATCATTACCATATAATATGGTGCGTTTATTATATATATTAAGAAATAATTAATAATTTAATCTAAACCATCCTTCTAAAATATATACAGCTGATAAAGTATGAATATTACAATTATTATATAAAGAATTACATATTTGATAATTATTATTTATAAAATTTCTAGCTTCATAAGAAGTAAATCTTTCATCAGAAAAAAAAATCTTTAAATCAAATTTTTTAATTAAACTTATTGCAAATTTTTTAATATAGATTTTTATTAATTTACATCTATTATTTTTAATATAATTAAATGGATAACCTACTACAGCTTTTTTAATCATTCAAATATCTAAAATTTTCTTTATTTCCATTCAATTAACAGGAATACCATTTTTAGCAGATATAGATGTAATAGGATTAGCAGTTTTAGTATAAAATTGACCTATAGCTATACCAATATTTTTCATACCAAAATCAAAAGAAATTATAAACATAAAATATATAAATTAAAAAAATTTAATATTAAATTAATAATTATAGTTTAATATAAAATTTATTATAAAAATATAACTTTATATATTTGTAAATTAATTAATAAAAATTTTTTTTATATATATAAATATAATAATATATATTATAAATATATATAATTTATTTTAAAATATAAATAATTAAATTATATTAAATTATATTTAAAATTTAGTATATTAATAAATTAAAATTATAATAAAAAATTATTTAAATAATATATATAAATTTATAAATTATAATTTAAATATTATAATTTTTAAAAAAATAGTTTAATATCTTTAAATATATAAATATTAATAATAAACTTAAATTAATATAATATTAAAATAATAAATATTTAATAATTATTATATACATATTATATAATAAAATTTTATATAATTTTTAAATAATATTAATATTTTTAAAAAAATAATTTATATAAAATTTAAGATAAATAAAATAAATATTGTATTAAATAAATTTTAATTAAACTATTTAATAATTATAATGTTTAAATTTTAATATATAATATAATTATGTATTTTTTAAAAAAAAATAAATACAATATTAATTATTTATTAAAATATTATAAATAAAAAATAATATAATAAAATTAATATTATTTTTATAATAATAATTATTTAATAATAGAAAATTTAATTTAATATTTATAAAAAAAAACAATAATAATTGTATATAAAAATTAAACTAATAAACTATTTTTTAAAAATAAAATATTTATAAAAAAAATTAAAATATTTATAAAATTTTCAGAACTAAATTAATATAAATATTTTATAAAAATATTTATAATAAATTATTTTTAATTCTATATATACTTCAAATAATTTAAAATATACAAATATACTTTTTTTAAAAAAAAAATATTTAAATATCACATAATATGTTAAAAAATAAATATAAATATGAATTTATAACTAAAAATATAGAAAATGATACTATAAAAAAAGGCATAAATAAAAATATTATAATTAAAATTTCTAAAAAAAGAAAAGAACCTTATTGAATGTTAAAATTAAGATTAAAAGCATTTAATATATGAAAAAAAATGAAGGAACCAAAATGATTTAATGGTAAATATAAAAAAATTAATTATCAAAATTTAAAATTTTATTCTGCACCTAAAAAAAAATATATATATAAAAATAAAATTAAAAATACATTTAATAAATTAGGAATAAATTTAAAAAATAAAAATAATTTAGCAATAGATGCTGTATTTGATTCTGTTTCTATTAAAACTACATATAAAAAAAAACTTTTAAAATTAGGTATTATATTTTGTTCTATTAAAGAAGCTATTAACAAATATCCTAAATTAGTTAAAAAATATATTTGCAAAGTAGTACCTATTAATGATAATTTTTTTTCTGCTTTAAATACTTCAGTATTATCTGATGGTACATTTATATATGTACCTAAAAATATAAATTGTCCTATTAATGTATCTTCATATTTTAGAATAAATGCTGATAATATAGGTCAATTTGAAAGAACTTTAATAATATTAAAAGAAAATAGTTATTTAAATTATATTGAAGGTTGTTCCGCACCAAAAAGAAAAAAAAATCAATTACATGCTGCTGTAGTAGAAATAATATTATATAAAAATTCTAAAATTAAATATTCAACTATACAAAATTGATATCCAGGTAATAATTTTAAAAAAGGTGGAGTATATAATTTTGTAACTAAAAGAGCTCTATGTAAAGGTAAAAATAGTGAAATTACTTGAATACAAATAGAAAAAGGAGCTAAAGTAACTTGAAAATATCCTAGTTCTATTTTATTAGGAAATAAATCTAAAGGAAATTTTTATTCATTATCTTTTACTAAATTAAATCAACAATCAGATACAGGTGCTAAAATGATACATATAGGAAAAAAAACCAAATCTATTATTTTAGCTAAAAGTATATTAAAAGATTATAGTAAAAATACACATAGAAGCTTCGTAAAATTTAATAAAAAATCTATTAAATCAAAAAATTTCACACAATGTGATTCTTTAATGATAAATAAAAATTGTCGTTCTTATACTATACCTAGTATACAAACTAAAAATAAATATTCCATTATTGAACATGAAACATACACTTCGTATATAAAAAAAGAACAAATATTTTATTTATTACAGAGAGGTATAAATAAAAAAAATGCTATTAATTTAATTATGAATGGATTTTGTAAAAATATTATAGATATGTTACCAATAGAATATGCTTTAGAAATTAAACAAACTTTATTTGATTATTAATTAACTATCTTATTAATTAGATATTTATGTATATATTAAAATTTAAAAATGTTGATATTAAAATAAATAATAAAAAAATAATTAAAAAAATAAATTTAAAAATTAAAAAAAAAAAAATTCATATTTTAATAGGACCTAATGGGTCAGGTAAAAGCACAATAAGTTTAACTGTAGCTGGTCATGAGAAATATAAAATTAGTAAAGGAGAAATATTATTTAATAATATTAAAATTAATAATTTAACAGTAGAAAAACGTGCAAAATTAGGATTATTTATATCTTTTCAAAATACTATAGAAATTCCTGGTTTAAATAATGAATATTTTTTACAACAATCTATTAATTCAATTAGAAAATATAATAATAAAAAAATACTTAATATAATAGAAATAAGAAAAAAAATATATAAAAAACTTAAAATTTTAAAATTTTCAAAAAAATTTTTATACAGATGTTTAAATAAAGGATTTTCAGGTGGAGAAAAAAAAAAAAATGATATATTACAAATTTTGTTACTAAAACCTAAAATGATTATTTTAGATGAAATAGATTCAGGATTAGATATAGATAATTTAAATATAATTTTAAATATTATTAATAAATTAAAAAAAAAAAGAACATTTTTAATTATTACACATAATATAAAAATAATAAATATATTAAATGTAGATTATATTTATATTTTATATAAAGGCAAAATTATAAAAAATAATAATTTAGATGATATAAAAAATATAGAAAAATTAGGTTATGAAAATTTTTTTAAAACAAAAAACATTTAATATTAAATCAATAGAAATAATAATATTAAATAATCATAAAATTTATATAAATAAAGAATACATTAACAAATTTGTTAATTTTAATAAAAATTTTAAAAAAAATAAAATAAATATTTTAATTAAAAAAACATATATACCAATATATATAATTCATATAAATAAAAATATTAAAATTAATAATAAAATTAATAATATAAATATAGAAATTTATAAAAACAATAATCTTTTAATTATAGAAGAATATTTATTAACTAATAAATTTATTAATTATAATTATAATATTATCATTAATAAAAATACTAAATTAAATTACATTAATATAATTAATTTAAAAAAAAAATCTAATTTAAAATTGAATAAGAAAATTTTTATTAAAAGAAAATGTAAATACAATGAATTAACTGTGTCTATTAATTCTAAAAAAATATTAATTAATAATATCATAAATTTATATAAATATTCTTATATTGATATTAATAATATATCTTTAATAAAAAAAAAAAATTACTTTTATTATAAAACACATATAATACATAATAATTCAAACTCTATAAGTTATCAACAACATAAAAATATTATTTTATCTTCTGGAATAATTAAATTTTCATCTATTATAACTATTTTAAAAAAATCATATAATACATTAATATATTTAATCAATAAAAACTTATGTTTTAATAATCCTAATATAATATATGCTAAACCACAACTAAATATTTTAAATAAAAACACAAAATGTAAACATAAAGTCTTAATCAATACTACAGATAAAAATATAATTTTTTATTTATATTCTAGAGGATTAAATAAATATATAATTAAAAAAATATTATATTTAATATTTATTGATGATAGTATAAATAAAATTAATAATAAATATATTAATAATAAATTATATAAAATAATTTTTAAAAAAATATAAATTTATGAATTACAATATTAAAAAAATAAAATCAGATTTTCCAATATTAAGAAAAAAAATAAATAACAAAAAAATTATATATTTAGATAATGCATCTACTACACAAAAACCTAAAAAAGTTATTAATAATCTAAATAAATTTTATAAAAATTATTATTCCTCAGTTAATAGAAGTATACATACATTAAGTAATATAAACTCAAACAAAATAGAATTAACTAGAATTAAAATATCAAAATTTATAAATTCTAAATCTCCAGAAGAAATTATATTTACTAATAATAGTACAGAATCTATAAATTTTCTAGCAAATAGTTTAGTAAAAAACAAAATAAAAAAAAATGATAATATTATTATTTCTATATTAGAACATCATTCTAATATAATTCCATGATATATTTTATCTAAAGAAATAAAATTTAAAATTAAAATATTAAAAATAAATGAAAAAGGTATAATAGATATTAATGATTTTAAAAATATAATAAATTCAAAAACTAAAATTATATCTATTAGTCATATTTCTAATGTATTAGGATTAATTAATCCTATTAATAAAATTATTGAAATAGCCAAAAATAATAATATTATTACCATTATAGATGGTACTCAATCCATATCTCATATTAATATAGATGTTCAAAAAATGAATTGCGATTTTTACATATTTTCAGGACATAAAATATATGCACCCACAGGTACAGGTATAATATATGGTAAAAAAAATAAAATAGATAATTTAAATATATGAAAAACCGGTGGTGGTATAATTTCGAATATTAATTTAAATAATAATAATATTAACGATATACAATTTATAAACTCACCATGAAAATTTGAATCAGGAACACCAAATATAGAATCTATATTAGGTTTAGGTGATGCAATTGATTATATAAATTATATAGGAATTAACAATATTATAAATTATGAAAAAAAAATTATTAAATATACATTAAATAAATTTAAAGATTTACCATTTTTAAAAATATATGGATCAAAAAAAAAAGTTAATATAATATCATTTAATATTAATAAATGTCACTGTTATGATATAGGTATGTTATTAAATCAAAATAGTATATTTATAAGAACTGGTAATCAATGTTCTATTCCAATAATGAAATGATATAATATTTCGGGAATGTGTAGATTATCTATAGCTATGTATACTTCTAAAAAAGATATTAATACTTTTATATATATATTAAAAAAAATAATAAATTCATTAAAATAAATTATGATAACTTTGAATTCTATTAAAGAAATAATAAAAAATATAAATTTTTTAAAAAAATATGAAGATAAATTATTTTATCTAATAGAATTAGGTAAAACACTTCCAATAAATAAAAAAAACATAAAAAAAAAAAAATATATTATTTATGGATGTCAAAGTAAAGTATGATTAAAAATTAAAAATAAAAATAATTTAATTTACATAAATGGAGATAGTAATTCTTTAATAACCAAAGGATTTCTATTAATAATAATTAAAACACTAAATAATAAAAAAATTAAAAATATTAAAATTACAAATATATATAATATATTAAAAAATATAAATATATTTAAAAATTTAATATATTTAAAAACTATAGGTATAAAATCTATATTAAATTATATTAATAATTATATAAAAAATATAAAACAAATAAAATAATATTTTAAATATATAAATTAATAAAATATATAATATAATCTATAAATAATAAAATATTAATTAAAAATATAAAAATATGTTATACAATATACTCAAAATAGGTTTATTAACTTTATTATCTAAAAGTATAAGTTTTATAAAAGATATAGTAATATCTAATATATTTGGAATAAGTTTAGAAACTGATTCTTTTTATACTGCATTTAAATTATCTAATATCTTAAGAAGAATTTTTGCCGAAGGAGGTTTTTCATATGTATTAATACCAATATTAAGTAAATATAAAATTTTAAAAAATAAAAAAAAAACTCAAGAATTTATTTCTTCAATATATTTTATTTTATTTATAACACTTATTTTGTTAAGTATAATATTTATTATATTCTCTAATAAAATTATACAAACTATATTACCTGGTTTTTTAAAAAATAAAAAAAAATTTGAATTAACTAATAATTTATTTAAAATTAATTTTCCATATATAATATTAATTTCATTAACATCACTTATATCATCTATATTTAATGTATGAAATTTATTTTGATTACCTACTTTTATTCCAATAATATTAAATATAACTATAATATTTTTTAGTTTATTTATTACTAAATTTTTTAGTAAACCTATATATTGTTTATCATGATCTATTATTACAAGTGGTATATTTCAATTAATATTTAATAAAATAAATATAAAAAGAACCAATATTGAAATAAATTTTAAAAAAATTAATATATATAACTCAGGAGTTATAAAAGTAATAAAAAATATTATACCTGTTGTAATAAATACTTCAATATATCAAATTTCTCAAATTATTAATAGTAATATATTATCCTATTTTAAAATAGGATCAATATCTTGAATTTATTATGCTGATAAATTAATAGAAATACCATTAAGTTTATTAGGTAATATAATTAGCACAATTTTACTATCCAAATTATCAAAAAATTATCATAAAAATGATATAAAAAAATATAATTATTTAATAAATAAATATTTAAAAATTATATTTTTATTAAGTATACCTATATCATTAATAATTATATATTTATCTAAAACTATAGTATTTACTTTATTTAAATATGGAAAATTTAATATTAAAGATATAATAATGATTTCTAAAACTCTTATAGCATATTCAACAGGATTAACAAGTTTAATATTTATTAAAATTCTTACACCTTATTTTTATTCAAAAAATAATATTTATACTCCAATAAAAATTTCTATATTTACTATATTTATAACTCAATTAATAAATTTATTTACATTAAAAATATTTAAACACGCAGGTTTAGCATTTTCTACTAGCTTAGCATCTTATATAAGTTCATTGATATTTATTTGAAAATTTTATAATAAAAACATTATAGATATTAATTATAAATGAATAAATTTTTTTTTAAGAATATTTTTTTCATGTAGTATTATGATTTTAATATTAAGATATATAACTAATAATATACTTTTTAACTTTATTAATCTGAATATAAAATTCAGACTAATAAAATTATTTTCAATATTAATAATCAGCGCTTTAACTTATATTAGTACATTATTAATATCTGGTATGAAATTTAATAAAATATTTCAATAAAAATATATAAAATTCATATATAATATATGATTTTTATTTTTTATTAATTTTTAAATCATTTATACAATTTATTACTGATTGTACAGTATCTATTTTTTCAGCCATTTCATCTGAAATTTCAATATCAAATTCTTCTTCTAATGCCATAATTAATTCTATTACATCTAATGAATCAGCTCCTAAATCATTAATAAAATGTTTATTATTATCTATATCTTCTAATTTTACATTTAATTGATCACTAATTATTTTTTTAATACGATCTTCAGTATTTGACATATTAAAGTAACCTAAAAAAAATTTTAAAATTATAAACTATATTATTATATAGTTTAATAAATATACATAAATAAATTTTATATATATTTTATAAATATTTTAGATAAATATCAATAAATTATTTCTTAAATATATATTTATTACCTCTATAAAATCCATTTCTATTAATATGATGATATAAACCTATGCATTCATTATCTTTATCATTAAATAATACTGGTAAAGATAAATAATTATGCGATCTACGATGACCTCTTTTAGATCTACTTTTTTTACTTTTTTGAACTGCCATATAAAATTTCTCATCTTTATAAAAAATATTATTTTAAAAATTATTTAATAATATCAAATTCTTTATTAAAATTAATAAATAATTTAATTTTTTTTTTACTAAAAGGATTAAAAAATGATAAATAATAAGAATATAAAAATAATTTTTTAATTTTAAATTTCATATAAAATAAATTATTTAAAAATTTATTACCATAAATGTTATCTCCAACTATAGGATGATTAATATAACTAGTATGTAATCTAATTTGATGATTACGTCCTGTACAAGGTTTAATATTTAATAAAGTATATTTATTAAAATATTTTTTAACATTAAAAAAAGTTTTTGATAATTTACCTTTATTTGAAACTACAGATAAATATTTACTTTTAATAATACAATTCTCTATTTTAGAAATATTTTTAGGTCACAAACCATGAACTAAAGCAATATATTTTTTTTTAATTTTATTATCTTTAAAACATTGATGTAAATAACATAAAATTTTTTTATTTTTAGCTAATAATAAAATACCAGAAGTATCTTTATCTAATCTATGAACTAATTCTAAATAATTATTTTTAAATTTAATATTTCTGTAAATATCTATAATATTTAAATTTATATTTGTACCATTATGTACACATATACCACTAGGTTTATTTATAGCTATAATATATTTATCTTCATAAATAATATATTTTTTAAATTTTTCTATGATATATTTATCAATATAAATATTTTTATTTTTAATTTTTACTAAAGGGATACGTATTATATCATTTAACTTTAATCTATATCTATGAATAATACGTTTTTTATTAACTCTAATATTACCCTTTCTTAATAAAGAATATATTTTATTTTTAGGTAAAATTTTAATAATTTTAAATAAAAAATTATCTATACGTTGATTTACATCATTATAATTAACTTTTACAAAATTTAAAAAAAAATTATTAACCATATAAATATTATAAATAATTTTTAAAAAATAATATTATTATTTTAAATATTTATAAAAATAATTATCATTAAAATCAAATAACACAAATAATAATGAAAAAAATATTAATAAATAGTATTAATAAAAAAGAAATAAGAATAGCATTAATTAATAAATATAAATTACTTAATATATATACAGACAATAATAATTACAAAAAAAAAAAATCAAATATATACAAAGGAAAAATAATAAATATAGAACCTAGTTTAGAAGCAGTTTTTATAGATTATGGGGAAAATAAAAATGGATTTTTACCTATTAAAGAAATTTCTAAAAAATATTTAAAAAAAAAATTATATAAAGGACAAGAAATTATAGTTCAAATAAATAAAGAAGGAAGAATAAATAAAGGAGCATCATTAACTACTTTTATAACATTAGTTAAAAATAATATTATTTTATTACCAAATAATAACAAATTTATAGGTATATCAAAAAAAATAGAAGGGAAAGATAGAAATATAATAAAATCTATGATTAAAAAAATTATTTTACCTAAAAATATGGGATTAATAATTAGAACATCAAGTTTAGGTAAATCTTTTAAAAAAATAAAATTAGATTTAATATCAAGTATTAAAGAATGAAAAAAAATTAAAGAAAAATTTAAATTATCAAAATCACCTTGTTTAATTTATCAAGATAATAATATATTATTTCAAATATTAAGAGATTATCTATATGAAGATATTAAAGAAATATTAATAGATAATTATAATATATATAAATTATCTTTAAAATATATAAAAAAATTAGATAAAATTAATTTTATTAATAAAATTAAATTATATAAAAAAAAAATTCCTTTATTTAGTTATTTTAATATTGAAAATCAAATTGAAGAAATTTATAAAAGAATTATTAAATTACCTTCAGGTGGATCTATAATAATAGATATCACTGAAGCATTAACTACTATAGATATAAATTCAGCAAAATCTAAAAAATGAAATAGTATAGAAAATACAGCATTAAATATTAATTTAGAAGCTACAAAAGAAATAGCAAGGCAATTATGTTTAAGAGATATAGGTGGATTAATAGTAATAGATTTTATAGATATGATAGAATATAAAAATAAAAAAATTATTGAAAATGAATTAATTAAAAATACACAAAATGATAAAGCTAAAATTAATATAGGTAATATATCTAAATTTGGTTTATTAGAAATGTCACGTCAAAGAATCAATAAATCTTTTAAAGAATTAAACTGCTATATATGTTCAAAATGTAATGGTTTAGGATATATTAGAAATATAAAATCTTTATATTTATCTATATTAAGAATAATTAAAGAAAAATCTTTTAAAAATAGTACTAAAGAAATTCATGTAATAGTACCTTTAAATTTAGGAAAATATATATATAAAAAAAAAAAAAAATATATATACAACATTAAAAATAAAAAAAATAAAAAAATTAAAATATTAATTCTAATTGATAAAAAATTACATATACCTAAATATAATATATTAAGAATTAAAGAAAAAAAAACAAATATTAAAAATAAGTATGAAAAAAAAAAAAGTAAAAATATTACATATTTAAAAAATAATCAAATAAAAATATTTAAAGAAAAAAATAATATAAAAAAAAAAAATTGAATATATATTAATAATATAAATATTTTTTTTAAAAATATTTTATATAATTTTTTAAATTTAAATATTTTTAAAAAAAGAATTTTATATTTAAATAAATATAAAGAAAAAAAATAAAATTTATAATTTTAAAAGTTAAATATAAAAATGAAAAAATATAATCATAAAAATATAGAAAAAAAAGTACAAAAATATTGAGATAAAAATAAAATTTTCAAAACTAAAATAAATATTAAAAAAAAAAAATATTATTGTTTATGCATGATACCATATCCATCAGGAAATTTACATATGGGTCATGTAAGAAATTATACATTAGGTGATATAATTTCTAGATATCAAAGATTAAATAATAAAAATGTATTACATCCAATAGGATGAGATTCTTTTGGTTTACCAGCAGAAAATGCAGCATTAGAAAATAAATTATCTCCTAATAAATGAACAAAAAAAAATATTAAATATATGAAAAAACAATTAAAAACATTAGGAATAAGTTATGATTGAGATAAAGAAATTAATACATGCAAATCTGAATTTTATAAATGAGAACAATGATTATTTATACAATTATTTAAGAAAAAATTAATATATAAAAAAAAAGATATAGTTAATTGATGTCCCAAAGATATGACAACTTTAGCAAACGAACAAGTTATAAATAATAAATGTTGAAGATGTAATACAATAGTAAAAAAGAAAAAAATTTCACAATGATTTATAAAAATTACTAAATATGCTAATAAATTATATAATGATTTAAAAATATTAAATAAATGACCAATTAAAGTTATTAAAATGCAAAAAAAATGAATAGGTAAAACTAAAGGAATAGAAATAAAAATTAAAATTTTTAATACTAATAAATATTTAAAAATTTTTACATCTAAATATAAAATATTAAAATTAAATAAAATAATATGCATAAGTATCTCTATAAGAGATAAAATTATTAATTATATAAAAAAAAAAAATATTAATATTATAAAAGAATTTAATAAAAAAAATGAAAATAATAATATTAAAAAAAAAAAATATATAGGAATAAATACTAATCTATATGCTATAAATCCTATAAATGATCAAATTATACCTATATGAATAACTAATTTTACTGAAGAACAATATAATACTAATTCTATATTTATATTTAAAAAAGAAAAATATCATAAATTTATTAAAACTAATAAAATTAAATATAAAATAAATAATATAAAAAAAAAAAATATAAAAAAAATTAAAAGTTTAATTAAAAATAAAATTATTAAAAAAAAAAATAATTTTAAAATAAAAGATTGAGCAATTTCTAGACAGAGATATTGAGGTGTACCAATTCCTATATTTAAAATTAAAAATAAATATATATTATTTGATGAAAATAAATTACCAATAAAATTACCTAAAATTAAAAATAATAATTTTTCTATAAATTATTTAAAAAAAAATCAAAAATGAAAATTTGAAAAAATTAATAATAAAAAAATTATTAAAGAAACAGATACTTTAGATACTTTTATGGAATCATCATGATATTATTTAAGATATGTATCTAATAAAAATAATTCTCATATTTTTGATAAAAAAAAAGCTAATTATTGATTACCTATAGATATCTATATAGGAGGTATAGAACATGCAACTATGCATTTAATTTATTTAAGATTTATGAATAAATTTATTAAAAATCTTGGATTAATAAAATATAAAGAACCTGTAAAAAAATTAATTTGCCAGGGAATGGTTTTATCTAAAACATATTATTATACAAATAATAAAAAAAAAAAAATTTGAGTATCACCTTTAAATATTAAAAAAACATATAAAAATAATAAAGTTAAATACTATTCAAAAGATAAAAATATAAAAGTTAAATATTATGGGATTAGTAAAATGTCAAAATCTAAAAATAATGGTATTAATCCTATTAATATAATAAATAAATATGGTGCAGATACATTAAGACTATTTATAATTTTTTCAGCACCTATAGAAAAAAATTTAATATGAAAAGAAAAAAATATTAAAGGATGTTATAGATTTTTGAATAAATTATGAAATTTCGTAAATAAAATTATTAATATTAATAAATATATAAAAAATAAAATAGAATTTAAAAAAGAAAAATTTATTAATATTAAATATATTTTAAATAAAACTATTGAAAAAGTTACTAATGATATAGAAAAAAATAATAGTTATAATACTTCTATATCTACTATAATGAATTTTTTTAATATAATTAAAAAAAAAAAAATTAAAAATATAGAAGAATTAAATATTATAAAATTATGTATAAATAATATAATAATATTATTATATCCTTTCGCACCACATATTACTTTTTATTTATGAAAAATCATGAAAAATTCTAATAATATAGATTATGTCTCATGACCTAAAATAAATAATAATTTATTAAATAATAAAATTAATATAAAAATAATTGTACAAATTAATGGTAAAAAAAAAAAAATTTTATTAATAAAAAATAAAATTAGTAAAATAAAAATATTAAAAATAATAATTAATAAAAAAATATTAAATAAAAAAATAAAAAATAAAAAAATAAAAAAAATAATTTATATTAAAAATAAAATTATTAATTTTGTTATTTAATATAAAACTTTAATTTATTTTTTTAAAAATATATCATGTTTAATAAACTTAATATAAACTATTTATATAAAAAATATAATATTTTTCATATAATAGGTAATAATTATAACATAAAACAAAAATGTAAATTATTTATAAAAAATAAAATAAATTCTTTAATTAAAAAAAATATAAATATAAATATATTAATAGATAAAAATTTTAATTGAAATATTATAAAAAATAACATTATTAATAAGGAAATTTATTATTTAAATAAATTATTAATTATTAATATCATAGAAAAATATAAAGAAATTAATAAAATAATTTATAATAATATAATATTACATATTAAAAATTATAATATTAAAAATATTTTTATAATAATTAATTATGAACATGATTATTATAATAATAATATAATTAAAAAAAATAAAAAAAATTTAATTATAAAATTTAATTCTAATAAAAATTATTATAATAAATATATTTATTATGATATTAAATATAAATATATAAAAAACATATTTTTATTTTTAAAAAAAAAAAAAATTAATAAATTATTAAATATAATTAATAATATAAAAAATAATATAAATAATAAAATATTATTAATCAATATTTTATTTAAATATTTTACTAATAATATATATAAATTTAATAAAATTAAAATTAATAAAATATTAAATTTAATTAAAAAATTAGAAATAAAAATTAAAAAAAATATTAATATTTCATTAATTAATATTCAATTAATAATAATATTATTATTTATATAAAGTTATTATTCAATTAATCTTTTACAAATATTATTGTAATATTTTTTAATATTTTTAATACTTTTAATTAAAATATCTTTATTACCATAAATAGAAATTTTTTTTTTAGAACGAGTAATAGCAGTATATATTAATTCTTTATTTAATATATTAGAATAATAATCTGGTAAAACTAAAAAAACATGTTCATACTCTGAACCCTGAGATTTATGTACTGTAATAGATCACATATAATCTCAATATTTAATATTAGTAAAATAAATAATTCTATAATTATTATTATCTAAATTTAAAATCTTTAATTGATTATTATGAAATATAAAAAAACAAATATCCCCATTAAATAATTTAATATTATTATTATTCTTAGTTATTATTATAGGTTCTCCATAATAATAAATATTATTTTTATTAATTAAAATATTAGAAGATAAATTTTTTTTAATAAAATAATTATTTATATATTTATTTAATATATTTGTACCATATTTAGTACTTTTTATAACTGATAATATTTGAAATTTATTTAAATAATAAAAAAAATTTAAATAATTACCATTTTCTTTAATATACCTAAAATAAATTAAATAGTTTTTAATACACTTTTTTAATAAAAAACTATAATTAAATTTTATAGAATCATAAAAATTAAAATTATTATTATAATTAATATTATATAAAAAATTATCTATTTCTTTTCAATTATTAGTATTTATTAATATAATAAATTTATTTAAATATATATTTTGATTAAAACGATAATTTTTAATTAAAAAAGAAATATTATTATTTAATTTATTAATATCAATTGATAATTTTAAAAAATTAAAATTATATTTAGATAAAAAATTAATAATATTTTTTTTATTTTTTAAAAAAGAAAAATTATATTTACATATTTCATTAAATACTGAACTTGATTCTATAGCACCTATTTGTTTATAATCACCTAATAAAATTATTTTAATAAATTTATTATCTAATAAATTACATAAATAATTAAAAGTCAATAAATCTATCATAGATGATTCATCTATAATTAATATATTAATATCTAAAAAAAAATTACTATTAATAAAACTTCTTTTTTTATTAAAATTTAAATCTAAAAATTTATGTAAAGTTATTGATTTGTTAGGTAATCTTTTTTTAAAAGATTCATCTATATTTAATAAATTATAATTTTTATTAATACAATTAGTTAAGTAAGAAGATGATCTACCAGTATAAGATACTATAATTATAGAATCACTATTTTTAAAATTAAATATTTTATATAAAATTATAATTAATTTAGTAATTAAAGTTGTTTTACCTGTTCCAGGTCCACCAGAAATTATAGATATTTTATTAAAAAATACATTTAATATACAAATTTTTTGATATAAATCTAAATTAAATCTTTTAATAAAATTTAAAAGATAAAATATTTTTTTTTTATTAAATTTTATATTTTTACATAAATTAATTTTTAAAAAATTTATTATATTAGTTTCATATATTCAAAATTTATGTAAATATATACATTCTTTATATAATATAAAAGGAGTATTATAATTATTATAATATAAACTAATAATATTATATTTAAACAAAATATTAATACTTTCTTTAATAGAAATATATTTTTTAAAAAAAAAAAATAAAAATTCTAATATATAACTAGAAAAAAAATTTTTATTTAAAATTTTATTAATTGGTATACAAGTATTTCCTAATCTGCTAGATAAACTTAATAAACAAGAATACAAAATTATTACATCTGAATCAAAATCATTTTTTATTTCAAATAATTTAGAAAAATATATATCTAATAATTTTATTTCTTTTTTTTTATAACATAATAATAAAAACTTTTCTACTATACTAATAAACATTAAAATCCTTATTTAATTAATAAATTACTTAATTTTACAATTAAATTTATATTAGGTTTTAAATATAACAAACCAGTATAAGATCTATTATTATTATCTAATAATAAACCTCTAAAAAATATATTAAAAATACCACCAAAATTATCTTTATAATTATAATTTTTAATATTTAATTTTAAATAATTATGTAAAGCTATAGAATATAAATAATATTGTATATCATATCTATGATAAATAATATTTTTTTTAATATTATTTAATTTATAAAAATTATAATTATATCCTAATCAATTAGATTTATAATCTATAATATAAAATTTCTTTTTATACATAAATATTAAATCTATAAATCCATTTAAAAATCCTTTAATTTTATAATCTATAAGTATATCTTCACATTTTAAAGATATATCATCATATTTTTTAATAATATAATTAAATTCTTTAAAATTTATTTCTTTTTTAATATATATAAAAAATTCAAATTCTTTTCAAACATTAATTAAACTAACTAAATTAATATTCAATGGATATAAATAAACATTTAAAATATTTAAAATAATTCTTTTAATAATAAAAAAAAAATTTTTATTTATATTATAAATAAACATATATTTTAATAATTTATTATTAAATAATAAATTAGAAAAATTTATTTTTTCTAAAATCTTATGAAAAAAAATACCTATTTTTTTACCTTTAGGTAATAAATTATATTTTTCTTTTTTTTTAATTTTATTAATTATATAAATATTATTTTTTTTATTTATAGAAATTAAATTAGAATAATTAATTACTCTATTTAAAATATTTTTATTTAAATTATTTTTAAAATTTATATCAATATTTTTATAATATTTATATATATTAAAATTATTTTTTTTAATATAATCATTAATTTCTATATTTATTAAATTAATATAAGAAACTTTTAAATATTTTAAAAATATATTTTTAATTTCCATATAATTAAAATAATTATTTTTACTTATTAATCTACCTATAGAAGTAAAACAAAAACTTTTATTAAATTTATTAAATGATAAATCATATAATATTATATTACATTGATATATAGATCTAGTAATAGCTACATATAATAAACGCATTTCTTCAGAAATTAATTCCTCTTCCATTAAATTTCTATATTTTAATTTATTTAATAAATCTATATTAATTTTATAATTTTTACGATTATGAAAAATATTATAATTATTATAATTTTTTAAATATATTAAAAACGGTATTCAAATAATATTAAATTGTAATCCCTTAGATTTATGTATAGTAGAAATTTTAACTCCATTATTATTTGATAAAGATCTTAAATAATATTCTTTTTTATATGTAACATTTAAATTATTAATTTTTTTATTTAATCAATTTAATAATAAATATTTATCTTTTATAATAAAAGATTTTTTTTGTAAAATTTCAGAAATATGTAATATATTTATGTTACTCTGTTCATCTTTATAATTTATTTTATTATTTATATTTTTTTTTTCTTTTAAAATAAAATTTACTAATGAATAAATACCATTATTTTTTCATATATTATAATAATTATTAAATTTATCCATTAATTCAATATAAATATTTTTATTATTAAATAACTCATTTATAAATAATAAATCATAACCTAATATATTAGTAGATAATGCATTACATATATTAAAATTTGATTGAGGGAATAAAATAGATTTTAACAAAAAATAAATTTCTTTAGCTTCTAAAGTATGAAAAATATTACTTTTATCTAATATGCAATCAGTTGGTAAAAAAAACTCCTTAAAAATGTCATGAAAAATTTTAATTTCATAATTTTTATGAACTAATATACATATATCAGACGGTAATATCTTTCTTTTATTATTAAATAAATCATTAATATAATAATTATTAGAATTTAAAATATTAAATATTTTAATAACACAAAATTTAGCAATTTTTATTTTATAATTTAAACTATTAATATTATTAAATATATAAAAATTCATAGTAAAATCAATATTATTATTTTTAAAAATTATTAAATTTTTATTTTTTCTAGAAGGTTTAGAATATATATATTTTATATTATTAAAAATAAATGAATTATTAATATTAGAAAACAAATAATTAATATTTTTAACTAAATTATATGAAGATCTTCAATTAATATTTAATAAATATAAAAAATCTACATTTTTTTTAAATTTTATATAGTTAAAAATATTAGCTCCTCTAAAAGTATATATAGATTGTTTAGGATCACCAATAAAAATTACTTTAGTTTTATAAAAATTTTTATCTAAATATATTTTTTTAAATATTTTATATTGTAATAAATCAGTATCTTGAAATTCATCTATTAATAAAATAGGATAATTTAATCTAATAAAGTTACATATATAACTATTATTATCTTTTAATAATAAAAAATATAATTTATCAATTAAATCATTAAAATCTATAGAATTATCTTTCTTTTTTATTAAAATAATTTTTTTTTTAATATATTTAATACATTTTAAAATTATAAAATTATATAAATTATTTTTAATTAATAATAAATAATCAATAAACTTCAAAAAAAATTTTAATTTACTACTTAATAGTATATTATATTTAGATAAATATTTATAACTAAATTTATTAATACATTTAGGGATATAAAAATCTATAGTATTACTTTTAGATCATAAAAATATTTCATTCAAATATTTATTAATATTAATATATTTATATAAAAGTTTATTTTTTTTAATTAAAAAAAATAAATTATATATATACTTATAATATTTTAATCATTTTTTTTTAAAATATATTATATCATATATAATTTTACTATAACAATTTTCTATGGAACAATAATTATATTGAAAATTAAATTCATAATTTGATAAATTTAAAATAGGTAAAATACAATCTAATAATTTTTTTGGATTTAATCAATAGGAATAAATAATTCTACTAATATTAATATTTAATCTATAAAAATACTTACGTCAAAACAATAAAATTATATTATATATAATATTATTATTATAATTTACAACTTTAGAAAAACTACTAATATTAGAATGAATAAAATATAAATATAAAATTTTTTTACAAAAACTATGAATGGTAAAAATAGAAATATTATCTATATAATTTTCATAATTTATTAAAATATCAATAATATTATATATATTTTTAATATAATTAAATATTTCTTTTAAATAAATATCAGTAACTTTATTGTTTATACACGAAATACGTAATTTAATTATATTATTTAATATTCTATTTTTAATTTCTAAAGTTGCTAAATCAGTATATGTAACTACTAAAATATTATCAATAAATAAATTATTAAAATTAATATCAATATTAATATTTAATAATAAACGTAAATATATTAAAGATAATATATGAGTTTTACCAGTCCCTGCTGATGCTTCTATTAAATTACTTTTACCTATAAAAAAATTTAAAAAATTTAAATTATTAATATTTAACATATATTATTTTTTATTATTATAATTAATGATTAAATTATTAAATATTGGTAATAATCAAATATCAATTTGTTTAATAATATAATCAAAATTTAAAAAATTAAAATATTTTTTTAATATATATAATATATATATATTACTAATTTCTCCTTTAATATAATTATTTCCATATAAACTATAATATAATTTTTTTTTCGCTATACTAAGATAAAATTTATTAACTAAATTTTTAGTAATATAATTATACGCAGAAAAAATTCATATATTAGAAGATTTAGGAAATAATAAAATAGGATTATTAAAATTATTTAAATAACCATTAACATAATCTATTAAATAAAATTTTGAATTTAATTTACTTAAAGGATAAAAATATCAAATACCATTATAACCATACATATAACTACAACATTTACCACCTAAATAACAATATATTAAATGATCTATTCAAAATAATAATGCATCTATTATAGTTAAATTTCTAGGAAATCATACAAATAAACCATTATCTTTATATTTATTAATAAAACCTTTAATTACAAAATTATTTATTTTTAAATTAATTTTAATTCTATTATTTTTAAAGTAAATTTTTTTAATATTATTAGTTAAAAATAATATATTATTCTTTTCTTTTTCTCATATTATTTTGCTTCTAAAATTAAAAGGTAATACATTTGATTTTTGTAAATAATTATAAATATTACTTAAATCATTAAATTTAATTAAATAATCAATAATTTTAAATTTTAAAAAATAATACTTAATATTATCAATATTAAATAATTCTTCATTATTAAAATGATAATTTTCTATAAAATAATTAATATTAAATATTTTGTTAAAAAAAAACTTTATAGGATATGATCAAAAATTATGTAAATCTAATAAATTAATTAAATATCTTCCTTTATTTATTTTTAATAATTTATTTTTATTAAAATAAAAAAAATTTTTTAGTGTATATTTACTATTTTCTTTTCTAATTTTTATTAATATAAAAAAATTATTTTTTTTAAAATTTATAATATAATTAAAATTAAACTTATTAATATAATTATTTAAAAAAAATAATAAACTAGATGGGAAACTTAAACTATTTTTAATATAATTAAAATTAATATAGCTAATATATATTTTTTTTTTACTAAAATATATTTTTTCTAAAAAAGAATATTTATCAAAACTATTTCTATCATGATCACCTAATCTATTATTAAAATTAATTAAATTTAAACTACAATTATCATTTTTCTTTGGAAAAACATCATTATTCATACCTATTAAACAAGTTACTTTATAAGATATAGATTTCAAACATGAAAAAGAACAAAAATTAATTTTATTTATAGAAAAAATTTTATTTTTTTTATATTTTAAAAAATAAAAAAATATTTTTTTAAAATATTCAATATTATATTTATTTTTTTTTAAAAAAAAAATATTATAATTAGTTAATTTTAATATACTTTTTTTATTTAAAAAAACATTTTTATCTAAATATTTTTTATAAAAAAAATCTTTTAAAAAATTATTTAATAAAAATATTCAATTACCAAAATTATAAGATTTATCTAAAACATCCCTTCAATAAAAAATTTTAAAAAAAAAAATACATATTTTTTCTATAAAATTATTAAAAAAATTATTAGATAAAAACGAATATGGAACTATATTATTTCAAATACAAAATTCATTATTAATACAATAACCTAATAAAATTCTTTTAACTCCATTAATTCAAGTACTATAATTAAATTCTTTATAAGATATATTATTTAATATTTCTTTATTATTTAAATTAATTCCTATATCCTTAATTATGTAAAAAATGATATTTAATTCATCATATGAAATATTAAATTTTTTAAAAATAATTTTATATTTTAAAAAATTTAGTAAATCACAAAAATTATATTCAACATTATATATATTTAACAATTTAGAAAAAATATTTAATACATTATTATCATATAAATAATTATTTTCTAAAATTTTAAAAGGTAAATATTTTTTATATAATTCATCTAAAAAAATTCCTTTAATATAAGGATAATAAATATTAATATCAGTTACATATACTATAATATCATTAACACTATAAGATTTATTTAATATTAAATCTAATAAAAAAAATTTTAAATTATTAATTTCTTCTACATATCCACAATAATTATTAATAATTACAGAATTATCATTTATTTTTTTTTTTATAAAAAAACTATTTTTAAATTTTAAAATATCATTTTTTATGATATCTATATTTTTACTCTTTTTTTTAAAATTTAAAAAATATTTTTTTTCATTTATTTCCATATCAAAAAATAAAGATAAATATTGTGAAAAATTTTTACCACAATTTAATAAAAAAGAATTTAATTTATTATAATTATAAAATTTATATAATTTATTTTTAGTATATAAATTATTATCAGAAAAATTAAATAAATTAATATCATATCAATATTCATAGCTAGGATTAATTAAAAAATAATTAATATTAATAAATTTAGATAATCTATATAATATATTTAAATATATAGGTGGAATATTAACTACATTAAATATTAATATATTTTTAATTTTTTTTAGATAATCCAAATTTTTATTATTTATTCTTTTTAAAACTTCATAGTAAATAAAAGATCTATTTCATTTATAATTAAATTTTTTAATAAAATATTTATTAATTTTTCTTCATAATATGGATTGTCAATTATAATGTATATTATCTTTAATATCATTAACAACTTTATAAGTTTGCCATTTTTTTAATCAATCCACTCTATACATAAGATATTCATCATATATATTAGAAATTTTAACAGACAAATTAAATAATTTATTATAATTATAATCATTATTTAGATACTCCTTTAATATATTAAATTCTTTTAATTTAATACATTTAGGTAATAAATGTAATATTACTAAAATTAAATTATTTTTTTTATTTAAATAATTATTAGATATTTCTGGAATTAAATATTTATAAATTTTCCATATAAATTTTCCTGTTAATATAAAATTTAAATTAGCACATACACCTAATTTTTTAGATAAAAACATTTTTAATATAAAAGATATATTATTATCTGGTATTAAAATATATGTATCTTTTATAAAAGAAAATTTTTTTTTTTTAATAATTTTTAAAAATTTATACTTTAATAATCTTAAATTATTAGATTGATATAATGTAAACATAATCTATTTTCTTTATTTTTTTTTTAAAAAAAAAATTATATTTTATATAAACATAATATTATGGATATAATTAATATTAATATACAAAAATAAAATTGTTGTTTTTTTTTAATAAATAAATATAATAATGGAAACCTAATTTTATATTTATAAGGTCAAAAAAAATACACACCATTATAAGTAATCATATCAGAAATTATATGACTTATATATCCTATATATATTCCTAAAATAATATTTTTATTAATTAATAAAACAAAAAAATTTAAATAAACATATATAATATATATAATAAATAAAATTAATAAACTATGTGTAAAAGTTCTATGACCAAAAATATAAAATATAAAATTAGAAATTAATTTAAATTTATTACCTAAATAAGATTTAGGATGATCTATATCAGGTAATATAGAAAAAAATAAAGCCAAAAATATTATATATAATATATTATATTTTATATTTAAAAAAATTAATAATTTAATTAATAAAATCACTAAAGAACAACAAAATATTAAATGATTTTCAATATACACAAATTCACCTTAAATTCAATAAATATATTGAATTTAAATATTTTTTTTTTTAAAAAAAAAATATATATAAAATATATTTCTATATAATATATTATAATATAATAATTTAATTTTATTTTTTTAAAAAATATATTGTATGTTAAATAAAAGAGATCACAGAATAATAAATAAAAAAATTAATATATATTATATTAGTAAAATTTCTCCCGGAATGATATTTTGAAATTATAAAGGATTCATAATTTTAAAAAATCTAAAAAAATTAATAAGAGAAAAATTATATAAATATAATTATAAAGAAATCATAACTCCTAATTTAATTAACAAAAAAATATGAATACAAAGCGGACATTGAAAGAATTATAAAAAATTTATTTTTTCAACAAAATATAAGAATGATATTTTATGTATTAAACCTATGAATTGTATAGGTCATATAAAAATATTTAATTATAAAATTAGATCATATAAAAAACTACCTATTAGAATTGCTGAATTTGGTACATGTTATAGAAATGAAAATTCTGGTTCTTTACATGGATTAATAAGAACTAAATCTTTTATTCAAGATGATGGACATATATTTTGTACAATATACCAAATTGATAAAGAAATATCTAAATGTATAAATATGATATATGAAATATATAAAATTTTTAATTTTAATAAAATATATATATATTTATCTACTAGACCTAAAAAATACATAGGTAATATTAAAATATGAAATACAGCTGAAAAACAAATTATTCATATATTAAAAAAAAAAAAAATTAAATATTTAATAAAAGATAAAGAAGGAGCATTTTATGGTCCTAAAATTGAATTTGTACTTAAAGATTATTCAAATAGAAAATGACAATGTGGAACTATACAATTAGATTATTTTCTTTCAAAAAAACTTAAAATATTTTATTTAAATAAAAATAATATTAAAAAAAATCCTATTATTATACATAGAGCTATTTTAGGATCATTAGAAAGATTTATAGGTATATTAATTGAACAATATAATGGAATACTACCTTTATGGTTATGTTCAATTAAAATAGTAGTATTAAATATATCTATAAAACATTTAAATTATTCTAAATATATATTAAAAACACTAAAAAATAATAATATTTTTTCTATAGGCGATTTTACAAATAAAAAAATAAATTATAAAATTAAAAAATATACTTTACAAAAAATACCTTATATGATAATATGCGGCGATGAAGAAGTATTAAATAATAATATAAGTGTAAGAAAATTAAAAAATAATAAATTATATAAAATAAAATTAAAAAAATTTATTAAAAAAATAAATAATAAAATTAAAAAATTTAAATAAGGAAAAAAAAATTAAAATTAACAAAAAAGTTTTATATAAAAAAAAACATAGAATAAATGAAGAAATTAAAAATGATATTATAAAATTAATAGATAATATTACTAAAAAAACTAATGTTATAAAAACTAAAAAAGCTTTAAATATAGCTAAGAAATATAATTTAGATTTAGTGGAAATTAATTCCACTATTTACCCTCCAATATGTAAAATATTAAATTATGGAAAATTTATATATAAAAAAAATAAACAAAAAAAAAACATAAGACAACATATAAAAGAAATTAAATTTAGACTTAATACAAATAATAATGATTATAATATAAAAATTAAAAATATTATAAAATTTATAAAAAAAAAATATAAAATTAAAATTAGTATTTTTTTAAGAGGAAGAGAAATCATACATAAAGATATTGTAATAAACATGCTAAATAAAATACAAAATGAAATTAAAAAATATATTAATTTATATTTAATATTTAAAAAAATAGAAGGTAGAATAATAAATATGATATTAACACCAAAAAAAAAATAAATATGAAAAAAATTAAAACTATTAAATCACTTAAAAAAAGAATTAAAAAAACTTCTTCAGGAAAATTTAAATTTAAATCTTCTAATTTAAATCATATTTTAACTAAAAAAAAAAGAAAAAAAAAAAGACAACTAAAAAAAAAAAAAATAATTAATAAAAAAAATACTAAAATATTTAAAATATTAAATCCTTATTTATAATTCAAATATATTTAAAGAGCATATATTATATGATAAGAGTTAAAAGAGGAGTTACCTCACATAAAAGACATAAAAAAATATTAAAATTAGCTAAAGGTTATTATAGTAGTAGATCTAAAACATATAAAGCAGCTAAACAATCTGTAATTAAATCTGGACAATATTCATATCGAGATAGAAAACAAAAAAAAAGAAATTTTCGTAAAATTTGAATTACACAAATTAATGCTAAAGTAAGAAAATATGGAATTACATATAATATATTTATGAATAAAATTAAAAAAATATTAAATATAGATAGAAAAATTTTGGCAAATATAATTAATAAAGAAAATAAAAGTTTTGATAAAATTATTATATTAATTAAAAATATTAAATAATTATTTAAAATGTTTAAATATATTAAAGATATAAAAAAATTTAGAAAAAAAATTAAAAATATATCTGATATTAAAAATATAAAAAAAATAGAAATTAAATATTTAGGAAAAAATGGATATATTAATAATTTAATACAAATAATTAAAACCACTCCTAAAAAAAAAAAATCTATAATAGGAAAAAAAATAAATAAAATTAAAAAATATATTATATATAAAATAAACTTTTATAAAAAAAAAATATATAAAAAAAATAAAAGTATAAAAAATATATATGTAGATTTATCTCTTCCAGGGAAAATATCTTTAATTGGTAATATGCATCCAATTACTTATACAATAAATAAAATAGAAGATTTTTTTATTAAATTAGGATTTATATATATAAAAAGTGAAGAAATAGAAAATAAATATTATAATTTTGATTTATTAAATATTAATAAATATCATCCTTCAAGATCTTTAAATGATACATTTTGAATTAATAAAAATATTTTATTAAGAACTCATACATCATCATTTCAAATTAAATATATGAAAAAAAATAAACCTCCTATTAAAATAATTACTTCAGGAAATGTATTTAGAAAAGATGATGATAGTACACATACTCCTATGTTTCATCAATTAGATTGTTTAATAATAGAAAAAAATATTAATTTTTCTAATTTAAAATATTTAATTAATAAATTTATTAATTTTTTTTTTAAAAAAAAAATAAAAATTAAATTTGTACCATCATATTTCCCTTTCACTGAACCTTCTGCTGAAGTTTTTATTAAAAATAATAATAATAAATGAATAGAAATATTAGGATGTGGATTAGTACACCCAATAATATTAAAAAATGTAAATATTAATACTAAAATTTATTCGGGATTAGCATTTGGAATAGGAATAGAAAGATTAATAATGTTAAAGTATAACATTAAAAATATTAAAACATTATATAAAAATAATATTAAATTATTAGAACAATTTTAATCTTCAGGATTTAAATGAAATTTCATGAATTATGAATTAAAAAATATATTAAATATAATTTAAATATTAAAAATATAATAAAATTATTAAATAATAATGGATTTGAAATTAAATTTTTAAAATTATCAAATAATAAATATTATATATTTGAAAAAATTATTTCATATAAAAAAATATATAATAATTTAATATGTATAAAAATTAAATATATTAATAAAATATATAAAATATATATAAAAAATATAAAAGAGAATATTATTAATAAATATATTATTTTATATAAAAACGAACTTAAAGAAAAAAAATTCAAATATAAAAAAATACAATATTATAATAATTATATATATATACTTTATAAAATAAAAAAAAAAAAAAAAAAAATAATTAAATATATTAATAATAATAATATTTATGAAATAAATATACCTTATAATAAATTATATTGTAATAATATATATTCTCTATCTAGAGAAATATCTTTATTAATAAATAAAAAAATAAATTATTATAAAAATAATATAATTAAAAAAAAAAATAAATATGAATTAAAAATAAATAATATTAATAAAAATATAATAAATTATAAATATTTAATTATTAAAAATATTAAAAATATTAAAAAAAAAATTATACTTAAAAAATTTAAAAAATTAAAATTTTTAAATATAAAAATCAAATATAATATTTTAGATGTAATAAATTTAATTTTAATAGAATTTGGACAAAAAAATTTTATATTAGATTTAGATAAAATTAATAAAAATAATATCAATAAATATAATATAATTATTAATAAAAATATATTTTTATACCAAAATATTAAAAAATATTATATAAATAAAAACACTAAAAATATATTAATATTATCTCCATTATTCAAATATAGATATATATTAAAAAAAAATTATATATTTAATAATAATGTTTTAAATAAATATATTAGTAATAATAATAGTAATATACAAAATATATCATTATTAAAAATTTCTAGTATAATTAAAAAAATATATAAAGGTATTATATATAAAATAAAAACTAAAAAAAACATAAATATTAAAAATAAATTTTTTATAATTAAATATAAATATATTTATAATAAAATTGGTATTAAAATTAATAAAATAAAAATTATTAATATATTAAAACAATTAAATTATAAAATTATAAAAAAAAAATATTATGCATTACATTTATATATACCTAAATGAAGAACAGATATAACAATTAAAGAAAACATTATAAAAGATATAATAAATATTTTAAATATAAATAAAATTCCTAATAATTCATTTAATACTGATATTAATATAAATTATAAAAATAATAATAAATATAAAATTAATAAAATTAAAAATATATTAATTAATAAAGGATATAAAGAAGTAATAAATTTTATTTTTACAAATAAAAAAAAAGAATCTATTTATTTTAAAAAAATAAATAATGTTAAAATATATAATCCTATTTCCCAAAAAAATAAATTATTAAGAAAATCTTTATTACCTAATATAATAGATAATTTATTATATAACTCTTTAAGAAAACAAGAAACAATAAAATTCTTTGAATTAGGAAAATGTTATTATACTAATAATAATAAAATATATAAAAATTATAAATTAATATCTATTATTTACGGATATAAAAAAAAAAATTTATGATATTCTAAAGATAAATTATTTAATTTCTATGATATTAAAGGTGATTTAGAATATATTCTTATTAAACAAAATAAATATATTTATTTAGATATTAAAAAATCAAATTATTTATTTTTAGATAAAAAATATAATGCTAATATATTACTAAATAAAAAAAAAATAGGTTATATAGGTATGATAAACGAAAAAGTCAAAAATTTTTTTTCTTTAAAATATCAAACATTTTTATTTGAAATAAATATTAAATATATAATTAATAAAACTAAAAATAAAATTAAAAAAATTTCTAAATATATTAATAATATTAAAGATATAACATTAATAATTAATAAAAATATATCTATACATAAAATTATTAATACCTGTTTATTAAGGTTTAATAAAATAATAGAAAAAATTAATATAATTAAAATATATAATAATAAATTATTAAAAATTAATAAACAAAAAAATATCACTTTAAGATTTAATATTAAACAAAAAAATAAAAATTTTAATAAAAAAGATACCAATAAAATTATTACTAAATGTAAATTATTTTTAAAAAAAAAATTTAGTGCTTTAATTTATTAAAATGAATTATCTTAAAAAAGATATTATTAACTTTATAAATAAATATACAAAAATCAAAATTAAGAAAATTAAAATAATTATTAATTATTTATTTAAAATTATTATTTATTATATCTGTAAAAAAAAAAAAGTTAATATTAAAAAATTTGGAAAATTTATAATTAAAAAACAAAAAAAAAAAAAATGATATAATCCTATTAAAAAAAAATACTTAATAATTTCAAGTAAAAAAATAGTAAAATTTATATTTAGTAAAAAATTTAAAAAAAATATATAAAAAATATTTAAATAATATTATTCAAATATTTTATTATTAATAAAACATAAATATATTATTAATTATAATAATAGAATAATTATATATATATAAAATTTTAATAATTAATTTTTAAAATATATAAATTAATATAAAAATATATAAAAATAAAATATAAAATATATTAATTTTAAATCTTTTAAAAAAATTATCCTATATATTTTAAATTTTTTATTTATATATATTTTAAAAAAAATAACAATTATAAATATTTTTAAAAAAAAATATAAAAAATTAAAAATATCCTAAAAAATTGATATATAGGAATATAAATTATGAAAAAATACTCATATAATTATTATAATTTTACAAATAATAATAATATAAAAAACTATATAAATAAAGTATATAATTGAATGTCATGTGGTTTATTGATCACTTCATTTATATCATGATATATTACTAAAATACCTTTTGTTTTAGAAATGATATTTTTTAATAGATTATTTTTATTTACAATATTAATATCTCAATTAATGATAGTTTTTATATTATCTAACATGATAAGTAGAATTTCTACTAATAGTGCAATACTATTATTTATATTATATTCAATACTAACAGGAATATCTATATCAAGTATTTTTTTAATATATACATTTACCTCTGTTACTATATCTTTTTTAATTTGCAGTTTAATGTTTATGTTTATGAGTTTATGAGGATATAATTCTAAAATAGATTTAACTAAAATAGGTAATGTATCTTTAATGTTATTAGTAGGAACAATTTTATCAACTATAATAAATAGTATTATAAAAAGTAATTTAATAATATGAATAACATCATATTTAGGAATAATATCTTTTTGTATTTTAATATCATGAGATACACAAAAATTAAAAGAAATAGGATTAAATATTATAAATGACAAAGATGATTATGATGAACAATTAAAAAAATATTCTATTTTAGGCGCATTAATATTATATTTAGATTTTATAAATTTATATCTATTAATTTTAAAAGTTTCAGGAATAAAAAAAAAAATAAATAATAATAAAAGTAATAAAAAAAATTAATTATCTTTTTCTTATAAGAAAAAATTTTCTTATAAGAAAATTATTTCAATTTTTTAGAATTATAAAAATTTATTGAATTTAATATTACTTTTTTAGATTCATGAATATCATATCAATCATCTATTTTAGTTCATTTATCATTTTCTAAATCTTTATAATGTTCAAAAAAATATAATATACTATCTAATAAAAATACAGGTATATCACATATATCTTGAATAAAATCATATTTATTAGTTATATTATAATTTGGTACTGCTAAAATTTTATAATCTTTACCAGATTCATCTTGCATTTTTAATAAACCTATTGGTCTACAATGTATTACAGAATTTATAAATAATGGATAATCTGATATTACTAAAACATCTAATGGATCTTTATCTAAAAATAAAGATTTATTGATATATCCATAATTACATGGATAAAAAATATTATTAGAAATAAATCTATCTACTCAAATACAATTATATTTTTTATTAATTTCATATTTAATATTAGATGTATTTAAAGGTATTTCAATAATTACATAAATATCATTAGGTATATTTTTTCCAGAAGGAATATTAGATATATTTTTCATATATTAAAACTCATATTAATTTAATAAATATTTAAAATATTATTTAACTTAAATAATATATATATATTATAATAATATATGAATAAAAAAAATATAAATAAATATAAAAAAAAAATTATTAAAATATTTAAAAAAATTAAAAAATATACAAATAGTAATATACAAATAAATACTAAAATAACTAAAGAAACTATTTTAACTATTAAAAATCAAAAAATTGAAGATATTGAATTTAAAAAAAATATAATA
This sequence comes from Candidatus Stammera capleta, assembly GCA_036689275.1. Classification (GTDB taxonomy): domain Bacteria; phylum Pseudomonadota; class Gammaproteobacteria; order Enterobacterales; family Enterobacteriaceae; genus Stammera; species Stammera capleta_AA. The sequence goes on from CP144780.1 coordinate 192,154, forward strand.
ATTAATTTAACTAGTTATTATAAAAAACATAAATGTTTAATAACAATAAATAATTTTAATAAAAAAACTATTATACATTGTATTAACTATATTAATAAAACTATTAAATATACACATAAAGATATATACAATATATTACCAAATGTAAAAAAATTTAAAAAAAAATATAATAATAATTTAGGTATATACTTTAATGATAATATAAAAATTAATGAAATAATAAATATTATTAAAAATATAGAAAAAAATACTCTAAATTTTAATAATAATATTTATAGTGATGGCACTACTTTTATAAAACAAAAAAATATTTTTTTATTATTTAATGATTATAATTATTTTAAAACATATAAAAATAAAATATACTGTATATTTCATAATATAATAATAAAAAAAAAAAACATTATGGAATATGAAAGTATTAATTTATATACTCATAAATTAATAGATTTAATATATAAATATCATTATTTAAGTAAAAAAATAATTAAAAAAATAATTCCTAAATTAAATCAAAAAAAAATTAAAACACAAAAATTACCTGTAATTTTTAATAATGAAATTAGCTCAGAAATATTTTCATATTTAATTAATTTAATTAAAGGAAAAAATATTTATAATAAAAAATCATTTTTATATAATAAAATAAATAAAAGAATATTTCCTAGATGAATTAATATAATAGAAAATCCTTTTTTATATAAAGGAATAGGATCTAAACCTTTTGATTCAGAAGGAATGAATACTAAAAAATATACCATAATCAGAAATGGTATTTTAAAAACTTATATATTAAATACATATTATTCTAATAAATTAAAATTAAAAAATACATCTAATAAAGGAGGAATACATAATTGAATATTTAAAAAAAATATTAAAGATATAAATTATAAAAAATTAAAGGATATAATGAATACAGGAATTATAATAGATAAATTTTTAGGACAAGGTATAAATTTTAATACAGGATTATATTCTAAAGGAATTTCTGGATATTATATAAAAAATAAAAAAATGCAATTTTATATAAATGAAGCTACTATATCTGGTAATTTAAAATATTTATTTAAGAATATAATTAATATGAGTAACGATATTAATTATAATTCACAAATACAATGTGGATCAATATTAATTAATCAAATATTAATAACTAGTAAATAATTTTTTTTAAAAAAAATAAAAATATTTAAATATTATAAATAATTTATATATAAAAGAAAAAATCTTAATTATTTTAAAAATAATATATTTATATATATATAAATATATTTTTTATATTTATATAAAATTCTATATATAAAAATAAAAAATTAATTTTAAAAAATTAATATATAAAATTGATTTCTTAAAAAATATTAATAAATTAAATAATTAATATATTAAATATAACTATTATATATATAAATAATTTAATTTAAATTAAATATATATTTAAAAAATATTTTTTTAAAAAAAAATATATATTAATTATAATTACTTATTTTAAAATATTTTATTTAAAATATAAAAAAAAATAATAAATATGTAAAATATTTTATATATTTAAAAATTAAATAATTAAATTTATATATTTATTACTTATAAATATATAATTTAAATTATTTATATTTAAAAAAATTAATATCTTATACAATTAATATAAAAATTATATAAATTTTATTAATAATATTTTTTTAAAAAAAAAATAATTATATAAATAAAATATAATTATTTAATAATTAATTTATTTATATAAAAATTATAAATATTAACTATTAAATCACTTACTCATATAGAAATTCTTCTTTTAGAAAGTTCAAATTGATTGTGTTCATCCAACATTAAACCAATAAAATTTTTTTTATTTAATAAACTTTTTGAATAATTAAATATATAACTATTAGTAGATCAATAACCTATTATAATAGGTTTTTTTTTATATACTATTTTATATAATTCATAAACAGCATCACAAAAACTATTTTTATAATTTCTTTGATCACCACAGCCAAATAAAGCAACAATTTTATTTTTAAAATTTATTTTCTTTAAAATATCTAAAAAATTAATTCAATCATATTGTAATTCACCCAAATATCAAGTAGAAGTACCTAATATAAAAATATCAAAGTTTAAAAAATCTTTTTTAAAACTTTGAGAAATATTAAATATTTTAGTATTAAAATATTTTGATATTTTATCTTTTATTAAATAAGCATTTTTCTTAGTATTACCAGTATCACTACCAAAAAATATTCCTATATTACACATACAACCTCAAAAAAAATATTTTAATAAAATATAACTATATTACAATAAAGATAATAAACAAAATTATTTAAAATATTATATTATAATTAATATGATAAATATAAAAAAAAAAATTATTATTATAGATTCTGGAATAGGTGGATTATCATTATTTAATATCAATATAATTAATAGTAAACAATGCATTTATGTAATGGATAATAATAATTTCCCTTATGGAAATAAAAATTATATATATATAGCTAAAAGATTATTTAATATAATTAATTATATAAATAATAAATATAATATATTATTTATTATTATTGCATGTAATACAGCTAGTATCATATGTTTAAAATATTTAAAAAAAAAATTTTCTATACCTATAATAGGAATATTTCCTAATATTAAAAAAGCTATAAAAAAAACTAAAAACAATATAATATTATTATTAGCTACTTATATAACAATTAATTCTAATTATATTAACAAAATTATTAAAAAAAAAAAAATTAAAATCATAAAAATTTATTCATCTAAATTAGTAGAAAAAGCTGAAAAAAAAATTAAATATAATAAAAAAATAAATATAAATAATATATTTAAAAATAAAATTTATAATAATATTATTCCAGATACTTTAATAATAGGGTGTACTCATTTTTATTTTATTAAAAAAGAATTGAAATCTTTATTTAAAAACAAAATAAATTTTATTGATCATTTAAATAAAATTAAAAAAAATATATATAAATTTATTAAAGAAAAAAAAAATAAATATCCTAAAAAAAAGTATTTTATATATACAAAAAAACAAAATTTTAACAAAATATTTATTAAAAAAATAAAAAAAAAATATAATTTTAAAAAATTTAAAAAAATTAATATATAAAAATGAAAATTAATATTATTAAAATTTTATATAATTTATATTGAATAACTATGTATTTAATTTATTTAATTAATAAATTCATAGAATATCCTTATATATTTATTACTCATTTAATATTAATTTATTTATATATTAAAATATATAATAAAAAAAAAAAAAAAATTATTAAATTAATTACTATACCCTTAATTTTAATAATATTTAAAAAAATTATTAAAAATATATTATTTATTAATAGACCATATAAAAAAATACTAAATTATGAAAAAATATTAATATATATACCAATATGATTAATAAAATACTGAAATAATAAAATAGATAGTTCTTTTCCTTCTGGACATACTATTTATTCATTTTTTTGAATTTTAAATTTTAAAAATAAAATATATAAATGATATATAAAATTAATATTAATATTATTATTAATAATTATTACTAGTAGAATGCTATTATTTCTACATAATATTGAAGATATAATATTTAGTATATTAGTTAATATTATATTTAAAAAAATATATACTAAAATATAAAAATATTAAATTTTAAATATTGAAAAATCTTTAGCTATATAAGTTTTAGAAAAAAATTTTCTACAATCTTTTAACATTTTTAAAATATTTTTATAAGAATATCTAGAACTAAAGTGAGTAATAATTAATTTTTTTACATTATATTTTTTAGCTAATAAAGCAGCTTGAATATTAGTGGAATGACCTCTAGAATTTGCCTGATTTTTCATACTATCATCCAAAGTAGATTCATGTATTAATAAATCTAAATTATATAATAATGAATTTTCATATTTTAAAGGTGAAGTGTCACCTAATATAATCATACTTTTACCTAAAATATTTTTGCCCAAATATTTTTTACCATCTAATCATTTATTATTAAAAAAAATTTTCTGTCCTAATTTTAAATATTTATATATAGGACTAGGATATATTTTTTCACTTATTAATTTCTTTACATTTAAATGACCTATTTTATCACATTTTTTAATTTTATAACCATAACATTCTATAGAATGATTTAATAAAAAACAATCAACTTTATAAAAACCATTATTAAATAATTCTCCTTCTTGTATTTCAAAAATTTCTAATGGAAAATTAATATAAGAATTAGTATATTTTAATGATAAATTAATAAATTTTTTAATACCCTTATTTCCATATATTTCTAAACTATTACTACAATTATTAATAGATCTGCTAGTTAATAAACCTAACAAACCTAATATATGATCACCATGCATATGAGTAATAAAAATTTTTCTAATTTTAGTTAATTTTATAGAAGTATATAATATTTGATGTTGAGTAGCTTCCCCACAATCAAATAATCATATTTCATATATATTATCATTTAATATTAAAGCTATACTACTTACATTTCTTTTGATAGAAGGTGAACCAGCATTAGTACCTAAAAATTGAATATACATTATTAAAAATTCCAAAAAAATAATTTAAATATTATTTATATTTAATATAATAATGTTTTAAATAAATAATTATATATTTAATATAAAAATATAATAAATTTTATTAATTATATAAAAAAATTAGTATTTAAAAATATAATTTATAAAAAATATTTTAAAATCTATAAATATTATTTATAAATATTTATTTTTTTTTTAAAAAAAAAATAAATATTAACAAATAATATATTATTAATTTAATATATATAATTATTATTATATATTTTATTTTTTTTTAAAAAAAAATATAAAATTATTTTAATAAATAATAATAAAAATATTTTAAATAATAATATTTTTTAAAAAAAACAATTTTAAAAATTTTATATAATAAAATAATAATAAAAATTAAATCAAATAATATTATAATTTAATAATATAAAAATATATATTTTATTAATAATAATATAAAATATATAAATAAATATTTTTTATTAAATATAAAGTATTAATATATAAAGATATAAAAATTTATATATTTAAAAAATTTAAATATATTTTATATAATAAAATATTAAATTAAATTTAAATAATAATATTTTATATAATTAAATAAAAAAAAAATAAAAATTAATATTTATAAATTCTTAAAATATTTAAATTAATAAAATATAAAAAATATTCTTTAAATATAAAATTAATAAAAATAAAATAAGATAATTAATTAAAAAAGATTTAAAATGTATAAAAATACTAAAAACTTTATATATAAAAAAATTATAAAAGATATAAATAAAAAGAAATATAAAAAAATTATAACTAGATTTGCTCCAGAACCCAATGGTTATTTACATATAGGACATGCTAAATCTATACATATAAATTTTGAAATTGCAAAATATTTTAATGGTAAATGTTATTTAAGATTTGATGATACTAATCCTAACACAATAAAAAAAAAATATATAAATAAAATTAAAAAAGATATTTTATGATTAGGATATAAATGAAATTCAAATACTAAATATACTTCTGATTATTTCGATATTTTCTATAAATATGCTTTAAAATTAATAAAAAAAAAATTAGCTTATATTGATGAATTATCTATAGAAAAAATAAAAAAATATAGAGGAAATTATAATACTAAAGGAAAAAATAGTCCCTATAGAAATAGAAGTATAGAAGAAAATATATATATTTTTAAAAAAATGAAAAAAGGAGAATATAAAGAAGGAAAAGCTTGTTTAAGAGCAAAAATTAATATGAATTCTAAAAATATAATTTTAAGAGATCCTATTCTATATAGGATAAAATATAAAAAACATTTAAGAACAAAACATAAATGATGTATATATCCTACATATGACTTTTCTCATTGTATATCAGATTCAATAGAAAAAATTACTCATTCATTATGTACTTTAGAATTCCAAAATAATAAATCTTTATATAATTGAATTTTAAAAAAAATTAATATTAAACACAAACCTAATCAATATGAATTTTCAAGATTAAATATAGATAATAATATAACTTCTAAAAGAAAAATTATATTTTTAATTAAAAATAAAATTGTAAATGGATGAGATGATCCTAGATTAATGACTATATCAGGAATGAAAAATAAAGGTTATACTGCTAAATCAATATTAAATTTTTGTAAAAATCTGGGAATTAGTAAACAGGAAAGTATAATAAGTATAAAACTTATAGAAAAATATTTAAGAAAAAATTTAGATAAAAATACACCTAGAATAATAGGAATAATTAATCCTTTAAAAATTATACTAATTAATATAAAAAAAAAATATATTATTGAAACCCCATATCATCCTAATAATAAAAAATTAGGTACTAAAAAAAATTATTTATATAATAAAATATATGTGGATAAAAAAGATATTTTAAATTTAAAATATAATAAAAATAAAAATTTATATTTAAATAATAAATTTAAATTAAGATATTCAGGAATAATAACAATTAAAAAAATCATTAAAGATAATAATTTTAAAATTAAATATATTATATGTAATTTTAATGAAAATAATAATATATATAATAAAAAAATTAAAATTATACATTGAATTTCTAAAATTAGTTCATTAAAAATGAAATTTAAAATTTATAAAAATTTATTTATTAATAAAAATATTAATATTAATATTAATAAAAATAAAAATTTTATTAAATATATTAATAAAAATTCTATATCTTATAAAAATGGATATATAGAAAAAAATTTTTTATTAATTAAAAATAAAATAATTCAATTAGAAAGAGAAGGATTTTTTTTAAAAAAAAAAAAAATATTACAAAAAATAATATCTTTAAAAAAATAATATGTATATAAGAAAAATAAAAAATAATATTAATTTAAATATACTTAATTTCATCAAAATAAAACCATATAAAAGTATATTTAAAGAAAAATATATGAATTATAAACAAATTAATCATTTTAAAAAAATATTAAATAAATTATATTTAATAATAAAAAATAAAAACATTAAAAAAAAAAAAAAAATATTAAATAATATTAATAAAAAAAAAATTATAAATAATATTAAATATAATATAAAAAAGATTAATAAAAACATATATGGATTTTGTAAAAAATGCAATAATAAAATAGGAATTAAAAGATTAGAATTAAATCCTATTACTAAATTATGTATAAATTGTAAAACTATTATAGAAATAAAAAAAAAAATAAATAATTATAAAATTTACTTTTAATACTATTTTGGAAATAAAAAATATAAAATTTTTAAATTATTAATTTTAAGGATAATAAATTTGAAAAAAATAAAATTATATAAACTAAATAATTCAGTAAATAAATTAAATTTATATATATATAAATTAAAATATATATCAAATAATGAAGAATTATATAATTATATTGAATATATTAATAAAAAATATAATTATAATAAATTATTATATGTATTAAAAAATATAATAAATTCAATAAAAACTAAAAAAAATAAAATATTTAAAATTAATCATTATATTAAAAAATATAATATAAAAAAAATAATTAAAATTAAAAAAAAAAATATATTATTAAATAATATATTATTATATTTTAAAAAAGATTTTTTTTATATATATACAGATTTAAAATATAAAAAAAATATATTTTATTTTAAAATAGATATAGAAATACACATTAATAATGATATTTCTTTTTTAAATTCAATAAATTATCTAATTAATAAATTTAATTCTGATATTATTATTATCGATTACAAAATTAGAGGATTCAATATAAGTAATAAAAAAATATTTAATAATTTCAAATTTAATTCTATACAAAACTTTATCAATAAAGATATAAAAAAAAAATATGATTTATTTGATATAAATTTATACAAAGAAAATATTTTTAATACTAAAATAATAATTAAAGAAATAAATTTAAAAAAATACTTATTAAATAAGTATAATATTAAAAATAAAAATAAAATCTATAAATCAATATTTAAAGGAATTCAAAAAATTTATGTTAATAAATATATATTATAAAGTTAATATTTTATAACCATTATTAGTAACTAATATAGTATGCTCATATTGAGCAGATAAACTATTATCTAATGTCTTAACAGTTCATCCATCTTTCATAACAAAAGTTTTTTCAGATCCTAAATTTATCATAGGTTCTATAGTAAATATCATTCCTGTTTTCATATATAAATTAGAATTATTTCTATAATGTAATATCTGAGGTGATTCATGTAATTTTTTACCTATTCCATGTCCACAATAATTTTTTACTATAGAATAACCATATTTAATAATGTATTTTTCTATATTATTACCTATTAAATTTAATTTATTACCATTTTTAATATATTTTAAAACATTACAAAAACTTTTATAAGTATAATAACATAATTTATATGCATCATTACTTATAGGATTAACAAAATACATTTTAGAAGAATCTGAATAATAATTATCTTTACATATAGAAACATCTATATTAATAATATCACCTTTTTTTAATATATGACTATAATCAGGTATTCCATGACATACTGTATCATTAATTGACGTACAAATAGATTTAGGATAGTTCATATAACCTAAAGAAGCGGGGTAAGCTTTATGATAATTTACTATTCTTTTATGACATATATCATTTAATTCACCAGTAGATATACCTTCTTTAACATAACTAGATATATAATTTAATACTTCACTTACTATTTTACTAGATATAATTATTTTATTAATTTCATAATTATTTTTTATCAATCTATTCATATTTAATTATAATTTAATTTTAATATAAAATATATGTATATAATAATATAAAAAACATATTTTTTAAATATATATGGAGTAAAAATGATAAATTTAAATATAAAAAAAATGATTAAAGCAGGAATACATTTTGGTCACCAAACTAAATACTGAAATCCTAAAATGAAACCTTTTATATATACTACATATAATAATATTCATATAATTAACTTAAATAAAACTATTAAATTTTTTAAATTAGCTATAAATAATTTAAAAAAATTACAAAAAAATAAAAAAAAAATATTATTTATTGGTACAAAAAAATCAGCTTCAGAACTAATTAAACAAACAGCTATTAAATGTAATCAATATTACATTAATAAAAGATGATTAGGAGGGACTTTAACTAATTGAAAAACAGTTAAAAAATCTATAAATTTTTTAAAAAAATTAGAAAAAGAATATATTTCTGGTAAATTCAATAAATTAATTAAAAAAGAAATATTATATAAAAAAAGAATTCTAAAAAAATTAAAAAATAATTTACAAGGAATTAAAAACATGGGAGGATTACCAGATGCTATATTTACAATTGATGCCAATCATGAAAAAATAGCTATCAAAGAAGCCAAACAATTAAAAATAAAAATATTTTCCATAGTTGATACAAATAATAATCCAGAAAATATAGATTATATAATTCCTGGAAATGATGATTCAATTAAATCAATTAAATGATATCTAAAAAATATAATAAATAATTTAATAATTAAATAATATGCAAAATAAAAAAATATATTTAATTAAAAAAATAAGAAATTTAACACAAATCAGCATAGATAAATGTAAAAAAGCATTAGAAAGAAATAATTTTAATATACAAAAAACATTAATATATTTAAAAAAAATTAAAATTAATAATAAAAATAAAACTAAACAAGGAATAATATTAGGAAAAATTATTAATAATATAGCATTAATAATTAAAATAACATGTGAAACTGATTTTTCTTCAAAAAATTATTTATTTATAAATTTTTCTAAAAAAATATTAAATTATATTATTAAATACAATATATTTGATATTAATAAAATTAATGAATATTTTAAAAAAAAAAAAAAAAATTTAATATTAAAATTAAATGAAAATATTAATATAAATAAAATTAAATACTTAAAAGGAAAATTTATATCTAAATATATACATAATAATTATAAAATAGGAACAATATTAAAAATAAATACTATTAATTACAATAAAAAAAAAATTAATACAAATATGAAAAAAATTTGCATGCATATTACAGCTATGAATCCTAAATATATAGATATTAATTTAATTACTAAAAAAGAAATCGAAAAAGAAAAAAAATTAATTATAGATTATAAAGATAAAAAAGATTTTAAAAAAAAACTAAATAAAGAAATAAAAAAAAAAACATTATTAGAACAAAATTTTATTTTCGATAATAAAATATTAATTAAAGATTTTTTAAATAAAGAAAATATTAAAATAATTAAATATTACAGATTTAAAATTTAAAATAATATATAATTAATAATAATAATTTAATTAGGAGGTATGGCCGAGTGGTTTAAGGCAACGGTCTTGAAAATCGTAAACGTAAATCGTTCGAGAGTTCGAATCTCTCTACCTCCGTATAAAAAAATGAATAATTTCAAATTTGAAAAAAAAATAAATATATATTTAAAATCTAATAAAATTAAAGATACTTCAGTAAATGGATTACAAATAGAAGGAAATAATAATATTAATAAAATTATATTCTGTGTAACAATTAAAAATTCTATAATTAAAATATGTAAAAATAAAAAATATAATACCATTATATGTCATCATGGTATTTTTTGAAAAAAAGATACTATGAATATAATAGGAATTAAAAAAGAAATAATTAAAAATATATTAATTAATAACATTAATTTATATTGTTGACATATTCCATTAGATATACATTATAAAGTAGGAAATAATATTACATTATCTAAAAAACTTAATATTAAAAAAATAATTAATATTAGTAATTATAATTATCCTTTAATTATAGGATATAGTAGGAAAAAAGATTTAATAAGAAAAATTAAAAAAATTAATAATAATTATATTTTTTTAAAAAGTAAAAATAAAAAAATTAAAAAAATAGCAATATGTACAGGATTTGGTGATAAATTTATTGAAAAATCTATTATTTATAATAATATAGATACATATATAACAGGAGAAATGTCTGAATATAAAATTATTATTTCTAAAAAATATGATATTAATTTATTTCTATTAGGGCATCATATATCTGAAATATATGGAATAAAATATTTAAGTAAAATAATTAAAAATAAATATAATATAAATACGAAATTTATAAATTTATAATTTATTTTTTAAAAATTATAATCAAAATGCAAAAAATAGATATTATAAAAAAATTTTTAAAAATCAATAAAAAAGTTAAAATATATTATTATTATTATTTTTATAAAAATAAAAGCCTTATTACAGACGAAGAATATGATTTTTTAGTAAAAAAATTAGAAAAACTAATAACAAAATATCCATTATTAAAAAAATATAGTTTATTAAAAAATAAAATAAATTATAAATTTTCAAATTTTTTTAAAAAAAATAAACATTATATATTAATGTTATCTATAAAAAATACATATTCATATATTCAAACCTTTAAATATATAAAAAAAATAAAAGATAAATATAAAAATAAAAAATTTTGTTGTGAATTAAAAATAGATGGAATAGCAATAAGTTTATTATATCAAAATAATAAATTTACTAAAGCACTAACTAGAGGGGATGGAATTTATGGGGAAAATGTAACTAAAAATATATTAAATATAAAATCTATACCTAAAAAAATTAATTCTAAAGAAAAATTTTTAAATTTAGAAATAAGAGGAGAAATATATATAAAAAAAAAAGAATTCTTAAAAATAAATAAGAATAAAAATTTTTCTAATAGTAGAAATTTAGTATCTGGAACTATAAAAAGTAATAATTATAATATTACAAAAAACAGAAAATTATCTTTTATAGCTTATGATATAATAATTAATAATAATAGAAAATATTTCTTAACACAATTACATTCATTAAATAAAATTAAAGAATTAGGATTTAAAATAGAAAAAAATACAAAAATATATAATAATATAAAAAAAATATATAAATATTATCTATATATAAAAAAAATAAGAAAAAAAATTAATTTTAACATTGATGGTATAGTAATTAAAGTAAATAATAAATATATACAAAATATTATAGGATATAATAATAAATATATTAAATGAGCTATAGCATGAAAATTTCCATCAATTAAAAAAAAAACTAAAATTAAGAAAATAAAATTTAAAATAAGTAAAAATGGAACTATCATACCTATAATAGTTATTAAAAAAGTTAAAATAGGAGGAGTAATAATTAAAAATATAAATTTATATAATTTAAATTATTTATATAAACTTAAAATAAATATAAAAGATTCAGTAATAATAGAAAGATCTGGTGATGTAATCCCCAAAATAGTTAAAGTAATTAAAAATAATAATAATAAAATTTTTAAAATTAAAAAATGCCCTTGATGTAAAAGTAAAATTAATATAAAAGAAAAAATACCTAAATGTTATAATAATCTAAAATGCCCACAACAATTTAAAAAAATTTTAATACATTTTGTTTCCAAAAAAGCTTTAAATATAAAAAATTTAGGTAATAAAATAATTAATAAATTAATAAAATATAATTACTTAAAATCTATTATAGATATATTTAAACTATCAATTAATAAAATTATTAAAATACCTCAAATAAATATTAAATTAGCAAAAAAAATTATTTTATCTATAAAGCTAACTAAAAAAAATATTAAATTAAATAACTTAATATATGCTTTATCTATTCCTAATATAGGAGAATATACATCTATTAAAATTAGTAAAAAAATCAAAACATTCAAAAATTTTATCAATTTAAATAAAAGAAATATGTTTAAAAATAATTTTTTATATAAAAAACAAATTATATCTATAATTAATTATATAGATAATAACAAAAAACTTTTAAAAAAAATAAATAAAATTTTATTTTAAATAATTTAAAAAAAATAAACTATATCTTATCCTTAATAAAAATTTTTTTTTTTTTAAATATAATATAATAATACTAATATTAGGACTTTTAATTTTACCTGTAATAAATATATGTAAAATAATATAAATATATTTTTTTTTTAAAAAATTAAATTTATTAAATAATAAATTTAAACATAATATAATATTATTATAATTTCATTTTTTTAATTTTAAAAAAAAATGATATATTTTTTTTAATATTAATAAAGAAAATTTATTTTTATATTTTTTAATTAATAAAATATTTAAACATATTTTTTTATTAAATATTAAACAAAAATCCACAACATCTTTAATTAAATAACTTCTAGGTAATATAAAAGAAATTATTTCAGATATATTTTTAATTTTATCTAAATATATTTTATTTAAAATTATATAATTATTAAAATATTTAATAAATTTATTATATGAAATATAAGATAAATAATATTTATTTAATCAAAGCATTTTATTAATATTTAATCTACAAGGAGATTTATTTAATTTTTTTAAATCAAATAAATATTTCATTTCATTAAAATGTATTATTTCATAATTTTTATATGATCATCCTAAACGTAATAAATAATTTAATATAGAATCAGGTATAAAACCATTTTCAATATAACTATTAATATTTAAAAAAGAATTTTTTTTTGATAATTTATTACCATAATTATCTAATATCATAGGTAAATGAATATATTTAGGTATATTAAAATTTAAAGATTTAATAATATTAATTTGTTTAAAAGTATTATTAATATGATCTTCTCCTCTGATTACATGAGTAATAGACATAAAATAATCATCTACAACTACACAAAAATTATATGTGGGTACACCATTACTTCTTTGTATAATAAAATCATCTAATTGATTATTATTAATTGATATATTTCCATATAATAAATCTTTAAAATTTACTTGCCCATATAAAGGACTTTTAAACCTTACTACATACTTATTAATATTCTCAATATTATATTTAATTCTATTTCTACAATATCTATCATATTTAAATTTAATATTTTGTTTATTATATAAATTACGTAAATTAATTAATCTTTTCTGACTACAATAACATTTATATGCTAAATTATTAATTAACATATAATTAATTATATCTTTATAAATATCAATTCTCTTTGATTGATAATATGGACCTTCATCTCAATATAAACCTAATCATTTTAATATATATATAATATGATCTGAATATATATTTTTCGAATTATTAAAATCAGTATCCTCTATACGTAAAATAAACTTACCATTGTTTTTTTTAGAATATAACCATGAATATAAAGCTGTTCTAATATTACCTATATGTAAATACCCAGTAGGACTAGGCGCAAATCTTGTCACTATATTGTTATTATTCATAAAATTGGATAATTAAATTAATATTATATATACTATAATAAAATTTATTTTAAATATTTTAAAACTAATAAATATGAAAAAAAATATTAGAAATTTTTCTATTATAGCACATATAGATCATGGAAAATCAACTTTATCAGATCGTATTATAGAAATATGTACAAATATTAAAATTAGTAAAAGTAAATCTAGAATATTAGATTCAATGGATATTGAAAAAGAAAAAGGAATTACTATTAAAGCACAAAGTGTATGTTTAAATTATAAATTTAATGATAAAAAATATAAATTAAATTTAATAGATACTCCTGGGCATATAGATTTCTCATATGAAGTATATAAATCTTTATATAGTTGTGAAGGAGCTTTATTATTAATTGATGTATCTAAAGGAATACAAGCCCAAACAATTACTAATTATAATATAGCTAAAAAATTAAAAATTAAAATTATTATAATAATAAATAAAATTGATTTATTATATAAAGATATTAATAATGTAAAAAATCAAATTAAAAAAATATTTAATATTAAACAAAAAAATATTCTTTTATGTTCCGCTAAAAGCGGTATAGGAATAAAAAATATACTAAATACAATTATTAAAAAAATACCATATCCATCAGGATCAATTAAATTACCTTTACAAGCAATAATAATAGATTCATATTTTAATAATTATTTAGGTATTTTTTGCTTAATAAAAATAATTAATGGTTATTTGATAAAAAACGATTTAATTAAAATAATAAATAATAATAATATTTATCAAATTAAAACAATACATATTTATAATCCATATGAAAAAAAAATAAACAAATTAATTTGTGGTGAAGTAGGATGAATTTCATTCAATATGAAAAAAATAAAATATTTTAATCCTATAGGGAAAACTATTACAAAAAATTATAATTATAATGTCAATGAATTAATATATTTAAAAAAAATCAAACCTCAAATTTATGCTAGTATATATCCAAAAAATAAGAAAGAATTTTTAATGCTTAAAAATTCTATTAAAAAATTAAGTTTAAATGATTCATCATTTATTTTTAAACAAGAAAATTCTAATATTTTAGGTAATGGATTTAGATGTGGATTTTTAGGAATATTACATATAGAAATATTTAAAGAAAGATTAAAAAGAGAATATAAATTAAAAATATTAATTACTTCACCTACTGTAATATATAAAATAATTAATAAAAAAAAAAAAAATATATATATAAATAATATAAATGATTTACCTAAAAAAAATGAAATTAAAGAAATTCAAGAACCTATATCTATATGTAATATAATATCTCCTAAAAAATATTTAGGTAAAATAATAAAATTATGTATATTTAAAAGAGGTAAACAAAAAAAAATATTATTTTTTAATAATAATATTTCAATAATTTACAAAATTCCTACATATGAAATTATAACTAATTTTTCAGATTATATCAAATCTATTTCTAACGGATATGCTTCATTTGAATATAAATTTTATAAATATAAAAAATCCAACATATCTTTATTAGAAATAATGATAAATAACAATAAAATTAAAAATTTTTCCATTCTTATGCATAATAAGAATATTAAAATATATAGTAAAAATTTAATTAACATTATTAAAAATAATTTAAAAAAACAACAATTTGAAACCAAAATACAAGCATTATATAATAATAAAATAATTTATTCAATTAAATTAAAATCTTTAAGAAAAAATGTTATTTCTAAATGTTATGGAGGTGATATAACTAGAAAAAAAAAATTATTAGAAAAACAAAAAAAAGGAAAAAAAAAATTAAAAAAAATAGGAAATATATTAATATCCGAAAAAATATTTTCTGACATTTTAAAAATTAAAGATTAAAAATTTAAAAAATGATAAACATTTTTAATAAAATAATGTTTATTTTAACATTATTAAGTTTAATAATATGAACAATAAATAAAATATTTAATAAAAATATTAAAAAATATATAAAAAAATATTGAATTTTAAAAAATTTTATTGAATTATGCCCTGTATTATTAATAATATTTATATTAAGATCTTTTATTTATGAACCATTTCAAATACCTTCATCTTCTATGTTACCTACATTATGAATAGGAGATTTAATATTAGTAAATAAAACTAAATATAATATTAAAAATCCATGAAATAATAAAACTATATTAAATATTAAAAATCCAGAATATGGAGATATTATAGTATTTCAATATCCATATAATAAAAATATTAATTATATTAAACGTGTTGTAGGATTACCTAAAGATAAAATAATATATGATGAAAATAAAAAAGAAATCAAAATATATAAATATTGTAAAAAAATAAAAAAATATAAAAAAAAAAACTTAGTAAAATATAGCAAAAAAAAAATAAGTTCTTTAGTAGAAGAAATAAAATTTGATAATAATCATATTAATGAATATATATTAAACATAAAAAATCAAAATTTAAATATAAATAAAAATTCAAATATAATTTTTTTTATAAAAAAAAAAGAATATATTAAAAAACATAATAATAATATTTTAACTATTTATGGATTTAAAAAAAATAATATTAAAAAAACGTGAATAATACCTGAAAATATGTATTTTGTAATGGGCGATAATAGAGATAATAGCAAAGATAGTAGAACTTGGGGTTTTGTAGATAAAAATTTAATAATTGGAAAAGCTGAATATATATGAATGAGTTTAGATAAACAACAAAATTCTTTACCTAAAGGAATAAGATTTAATAGAATAGGAATAATAAAGTAAATGTATGATAAATATAAAAAATTTAGAAAAAAAAATTAAATATAAATTTATTAATAAAAATATACTTTTTATGTCATTAACACACAAAAGTTATAATATTAATCATAATGAAAGATTAGAATTTTTAGGAGATTCTATTTTAAATTTTATAATTACTAAAAAAATATATAATAAATTTTATAATTATAAAGAAGGATTAATGACAAGAATTAGATCTAAACTAGTAAATAAAAAAAACTTATTTAAAATAGCTAATAAATTAAAATTAAATAAATATATTTTATTAGGATATGGAGAAATTAAAAATAATAAATTATATAAAAAATCTATATTAGCTAATACTTTAGAAGCTATAATAGGAGCAATATATATAGATAGTAAAAATATTAATAAAGTAGAAAAAATTATTAAAATATTATTTTTAAATAAAAAAAAAATTAATAAAAAATTTAATTATAAAGATTATAAAACTATATTACAAGAATATTTACAAAAAAAAAAATTACCTTTACCAAAATATTTTTTAGCAAATACTACAGGTAAAGATCATGAACAAATATTTACAATATATTGTAAAATAAAAAATTTAAATAAATTTACTAAAGGTAAAGGAAAAAATAAAAAATACGCAGAACAAATAGCTGCTAAAAAAGCATTAATAAATTTAGGTTTAATTAAATCAAATGTATAAAAAATTTATTTATATATCTATAATAGGAAAAAGTAATGTTGGTAAATCAACATTATTTAATCAACTAATTAAAAAAAAAATTTCTATAACATCAAAAAAAAAAAATACTACTATTAATTATATTATAGGTATAAATACAAAAAAAAATAATCAATATGTATATATTGATACTCCAGGTTATAAAAATTATCAAAGTTTTAAAAAAATTTTTTATATAACTAATAATTATTTTAAAAAAAAACTTAAAATAAATAAAAAACTTAATTTAATAATATTATTATTAGAAAATAAAAATTTCTTTTTTTATGAAAAAAAAATTATTAAAAAAATTAATTCAAACAATATACCTATATTAATTTTAATAAATAAAATAGATAAAATAAAAAACAAAGAAAAAATTTTAACATTTATAAATAAAATAAATAAAAATATTAAATATAATCATATAATACCTATATCTGCTAAAAAAAAAAATTATATTATATATATTAAAAAAATAATAAATAATTTTTTAATTAATTGCAAACATATCTTTAAAAAAAAAGAAAAAACTATACATAATATAAAATATATAATATCAGAAATTATAAGAGAAAAAATATTAAGATTAACAGGAGATGAAATTCCATACAATTTATTTATTAAAATAAATAAAATTATAAAAATTAAAAATACAAATAAAATTTACTGTATAATATATGTTAAAAAAAAAAACTATATACCTATACTTATAGGTAATTCAAGTAAAAAAATAAAAAAAATAATATTTAATTCTATTAAAGATATTAAAAAATATTATAATTATTTAATTAAAATTAAATTATTTATAAAAATTAAAATATTAAAAAAATGATAAACTGAAAAAAAATAATTAAATATGAAAAAAAAAAAAAATACTATATAAAATTAAAAAAAAAAATAGAAAAAGAATATCTGAATAAAAATATATATCCTCCTAAAAATAAAATTTTTGAAGTATTTAAATTAACAAAATTTGAAAATATTAAAGTAGTTATAATAGGACAAGATCCGTATTGTAATAAATATCAAGCACATGGTTTAGCTTTTTCTCTTTTACCAAATATTAAAAAAACACCATCAATCCAAAATATATATAAAGAAATTAAAAATGATTATAAAAATTTTAATATATATAAAAATGGTTATTTAATTAATTGATCTAAACAAGGAGTATTTTTATTAAATAGTATATTAACTGTGGAAGATAAAAAACCATGTTCTCATAAAAATTTAGGATGAGAAATATTCACTAATAGAATTATTAAATATATAAATAAATATTTAAACAATATAGTTTTTTTATTATGAGGAAAATTTGCTCAAAAAAAAAAAAAATTTATAAATAATAAAAAACATTTAATTTTACAATCATCACATCCTTCACCTATATCATATAAATATAGTTTTAAAAACTGTAAACATTTTTTAAAAACTAATATATATTTAAAAAAAAAAAAAAAAGAAATAATATTATGATAATTAATCATAATTAATGTTCATATAATTTAAAATTTTTTTAATATTATTATTAGCATATTCTTTAGCCTTTAATTTACCATTTTTTAAAATTTTTTTTAATATCTTCTTTTTTTTTCTAATTAAAAAATATTTTTTTTGTAAATTACTAATAAAAAAAATTATTTTATCTATTAAAATATCTTTAAATTTTTTATAAGAAATATTTAAAAATTTATTTTCTAATTTATTAATAGAAACATCTATTATATTAGATAATATATTTAATAAATTAGATATACCAGGTTTATTAAATTTATCAAAAAAAATTTTTGAAGGATTTTGAGAATCAGTAATTGAATTAATAATTTTATATTTAATATCTTTAATATTATCTAATAAATAAATAACATTATTTTTATTTAAATCTGATTTAGACATTTTAATTTTAGGGTTCATTAAAGACATTATCTTAGATCCATTTTTAGATAATATATATTTGGGAATTTTAAAAATTTTTTTCTTATATAAATTATTAATTCTTTTAGCTATAGTTCTAGTTAATTCTATATGTTGAATTTGATCATAACCTATTATAACATAATCAGTATTATATAATAATATATCAGAAGACATTAATATAGGATAATTTAATAAACCACAATTAATTTTTACTTTATCTTTATACTTACTTTTAAATTGATTCATACGATATAATTCACCTACATATGTATAACAATTAAGTAATCAATAAAGTTTTAAATGTTCATTAATATCTGATTGTAAAAATATTATAGATTTATTTGGATTAATACCTAAAGCTAAAATTAAAGATAATGAATCATAAATATATTTTTTAATATAATTATTATTAAATTTATTATTACTAAAACTAGTTAAAGAATGTAAATCAGCAATACAATAATAACAAATATATTTATCTTGATATAATAATCAATTCTTTAAAATACCTATATAATGACCAATAGTCAAATTACCTGTAGGTTGAATAGCACTAAAAATTTTTTTTATACTCATAATTAATTTTTAAATAAATTTTTAGAATTTAATAATTCTTTTAATTTTATACTAGCTATTTCTTCATTATCTATATTATTATTTAAATTTATTCTTTTAAATTTATTTTTTTTTTTATGATAAGAATAACCAGTGCCACAGGGTATTAATCTACCTACTATAACATTTTCTTTTAAACCTCTTAATTCATCTATTTTACCAGAAATAGCAGATTCTGTTAATATTCTAGTAGTTTCTTGAAAAGAAGCAGCAGATATAAAAGATTCAGTAGCTAAAGCTGCTTTAGTAATACCTAATAAATTACGCTTATATTTAATAATTTTTTTATTATTTAATTTTAATTTTTTATTTACTATCCTTAATCTAGATATATCAATTTGTTCACCCACTAAATATTTAGAATCACCTGAATTTAAAATAGTAACTCTACGTAACATTTGTCTTACTATCACTTCTATATGTTTATCATTAATTTTTACTCCTTGTAAACGATAAACTTCTTGAACTTCATTAACTATAAAATTAGTAACTTTTTCTACACCTTTCAATCTTAATATATCACTAGAAGACTCTACACCATCCGATATTATATCACCTTTTTTAACATATTCCCCTTCTAAAACATTTATTTTTTTTCATTTAGGAATCATTTTTTCATATAAATCTCCTTTATTAGATGTAATTATTAAACGATATTTACCTTTAGTTTCTTTTCCAAAACTAATAAAACCAGAGATTTCTGCTAAAATAGCTTTATCTTTAGCATTACGAGATTCAAATAAATCTGCCACTCTAGGTAATCCTCCAGTAATATCTTTAGTACCACCATACTCTTGATAAACTCTAGCTAATATATCTCCTTTATTTACATAATCACCATCATTTATTATTACAATAGATTTAGGTGGTAAATAATATTGTGTTAATACTTTAGTATTATTTAAATTATTATCATTATTATCTAATATTTTTATCGATGGTTTTAAATTAATATTAGTATTAATATATTCACTTTGATCTAAAACTACAATAGTAGATATAGATGTTAATTTATCAGTTTTTTTAACTATTGTTTGTCCTTCATTCATATCAATAAATCTTACATAACCTGAAAATTCTGTAATAATAGGAATAGTATGAGGGTCTCAATTAACTATAATTTCATTTGACTTAACATAATCTCCATTTTTTTTCTCTAAAACTGAACCATAAGGTATTTTATAATTTTCCTTTATAAAACCATTTTTATCAATAATTTTTAATTCTACATTTCTAGAAATTACAATTAATTTACCATAAGAATTTTTAATATATTTTAAATTATTATAACTTACATAACCATCATTTTTTACTATAATATTTGAATCAATAACCATTCTAGAAGCTGCACCACCTATATGAAATGTTCTCATAGTCAATTGAGTTCCAGGTTCTCCAATAGATTGAGCTGCTATAACACCTATTGCTTCACCTTCATTAACTATATGATTTCTAGATAAATCTTGACCATAACAATAAGAACAAACACCAAAATTAGTTTCACACATAACTACAGAACGAACTTTAACACTATATAAAGCTAATTTTTTTATTAAAGCACAATTTTTGTTATTTAATAATGTATTTTTTTTAATCAATAAATTACCATCATTAGAAAATATATCTTCAGCAATAACTCTACCTAAAATACGATTATACAAAGTTTCTTTAATAATATTTCCTTCTATTATTGAAGATATATTTATATATTTATTAGTACCACAATCTTTTTCAGTAACAACTAAATCTTGAGCTACATCTACTAACCTTCTAGTTAAATAACCTGAGTTAGCTGTTTTTAAAGCTGTATCCGCTAAACCTTTTCTAGCACCATGAGTAGAAATAAAATATTGCAATACGTCTAAACCTTCTCTAAAATTAGCGGTTATAGGAGTTTCTATTATAGAACCATCTGGTTTAGCCATTAAACCCCTCATACCAGATAATTGTCTAATTTGAGCTGATGAACCTCTAGCACCAGAATCTAACATCATAAAAATATTATTAAAAGAACTTTCTTTCTTATATATACCTTTAACTTTAACTAATACTGTAGATAAATTTTCCATCATAGATTTAACTATATCTTCATTAGTTTTTACCCAAATATCTACTACTTTATTGTATTTTTCACCATAAGTTAATAAACCAGATTGAAATTGTTCTTGAATTTCATTAACTTTAATTTTTGATTTTTTAAGAATTTTATTTTTATTTTTAGGAACTATCATATCATCTATACTAACTGATATACCAGATATTGTAGAAAAATTAAATCCCATATACATAATATTATCAGCTAAAGTAATAGTAGGTTCTAAACCTAATAAATCATAACATTTAATAAAAATATTTAATATTTCATTTTTATTCAATATTTTATTTATCATATTAAATGATAAACCTTTAGGAAAAATATTTCATAATATTAATCTTCCTATAGTAGTTTTAACTATTTTAGTTTTTTCAATAAATTTTTTTTTATCATTTTTTATATATTCTATAATTTTAGATGTAACTTTAGCATGTATAGAAACCATATCATTATCATATAAATAAATAGCTTCATTAACATTACTAATTAACATACCTTCACCTAATACCCCACTTTTTTCTTTAGTCATATAATACAAACCTAAAATCATATCTTGAGATGGTATAAATATAGGTTCTCCATTAGCTGGAGATAATATATTATTAGTGGACATCATTAAAATTCTTGTTTCTAATTGAGATTCTAAAGTAAGAGGAATATGCACAGCCATCTGATCACCATCAAAATCAGCATTATATGAACTACATGTTAAAGGATGCAATTGTATTGCTTTACCTTCAATTAAAATAGGTTCAAAACCTTGTATCCCTAAACGATGCAAAGTAGGGGCTCTATTTAATAATATAGGATGTTGCTTAATTACTTCTTCTAATATATCTCAAACTATATCTTCTTGATTATCAACTATCTTTTTAGCAGATTTTATAGTATTAACTATACCATCATTCTGTAATTTACTATAAATAAATGGTTTAAATAATTCTAAAGCCATTTTTTTAGGTAAACCACATTGATTTAAATGTAAATAAGGACCTACAGTAATAACTGATCTTCCAGAATAATCAACTCTTTTGCCCAATAAATTTTGTCTAAATCTACCTTGTTTTCCTTTTATCATATCTGATAAAGATTTTAAAGGTCTTTTATTTGAACCCAATATAGAAAAACCTTTTTTACTATTATCTAATAATGCATCTACCGCTTCCTGTAACATTCTTTTTTCATTTCTTACAATAATTTCAGGAGCAAATAAATCTAATAATCTTTTCAAACGATTATTTCTATTTATAACTCTTCTATATAAATCATTTAAATCTGATGTAGCAAAACGACCCCCATCTAAAGGAACTAAGGGTCTCAAATCAGGTGGTAAAACAGGTAAAACATCTAAAATCATCCATTCAGGTTTATTACCTGAATTAATAAAATATTCAAATAATTTTATTCTTTTAGAAATTTTTGTTTTTTTAATTTCTGAATTATTTTTAACTAATTTATTAGATAATTTTTTATATTCTTTATTTAAATCAATTCTTTTCAATAATATTTTAATAGCTTCAGCGCCCATTAAAGCTTTAAAATTATCTTTATATTTATTAATATTTTTAAAATACTCTTGTTCATTTAATACTTGATTTAATTTTAAATCAGTATTACCTATATCAATAACCACATAAGATTCAAAATATATAATTTTTTCTATTTCTTTCAGAGAAATATTAAGTAATAAACTTATTCTAGATGGTAAAGATTTTACAAATCAAATATGTGCAATAGGTGTAGCTAAATTTATATGTCCCATTCTATTTCTTCTTACTTTAGTTTTAGTAACCTTAACTCCACATTTTTCACATATTATATTTTTATGTTTTAATCTTTTATATTTACCACATAAACACTCATAATCTTTAATAGGACCAAATATACGAGAACAAAATAAACCATCTCTTTCTGGTTTGAAAGTACGATAATTAATTGTTTCAGGTTTTTTAACTTCTCCATATGATCAAGATTTAATAACTTTAGGAGAAGCTAAAGTTATTCTAATACTATTAAATTCTTTTTTATTTTCTTTTTCTTTAAAATAATTATTTAACTTATTCACAAATATTCCTAGATAATATATTATATATTAATTATTTTCTAATTTAACATTTAAACATAAAGAACATATTTCTTTAATTAATACATTAAAAGATTCAGGCATATTAGGATTCATATAATGATTATTATTTATAATATTCTTATATATTTTAATTCTACCATTAACATCATCTGATTTTACAGTTAACATTTCTTGTAAAGTATAAGCTGCACCATAAGCTTCTAAAGCTCAAACTTCCATTTCTCCAAATCTTTGCCCACCAAATTGGGATTTTCCACCTAATGGTTGTTGAGTAATTAAACTATAAGATCCAGTAGATCTAGCATGTATTTTATCATCTATTAAATGATTTAATTTCATAATATACATATATCCTACAGTTACAGGTTTATCAAATTTTCTTCCTGTTAATCCGTCATATAAATTAATTTGACCAGAATCAGGTAAACCAGCTATTTTAAATAATCTTTTTATATCTTTTTCTTTTATACCATCAAAAACAGGGGTAGATATAGGTATACCTTTAACTAAACTTTTAGCAAATATAATTAATTTATTATCATCAAATAAATCTATATCAACATCTTTATTATATTTACTATTTAAAGAATAGATTTTTTTAATAAAATTTCTAATTTCATTAATATTTGTATTATTAGTTAACATATCATTAATTTTATCACCTAAAACTTTTAAAACCATACCTAAATGTGTTTCTAATACTTGTCCAATATTCATTCTAGAAGGTACACCTAAAGGATTTAATATAACATCAACAGGTATACCTCTTTCATCATATGGCATATCTTCTATAGAACAAACTTTAGAAATTACACCTTTATTACCATGTCTTCCAGACATTTTATCACCCACTTGTACATGTTTCTTAATAGCTAAATAAATTTTTACAATTTTTAATATACCAGGAGATAACTCATTATATTGAGTGATTTTTTTTATATATTTCTTAAATCTTTTATTTAATGATTCTTTTAATTTTAAATAATAATATAATAAATTATTTATTTTATTTTTAAAAGATAAATTATCTGTTTTAATTTTTGAAATATTATTAATATCATTTAATGAAATATTATCAAAATTTTTTATATTTTTTTTTTTCTTTAATATATAAAAAATTATTTTTTTTTTATAATACTTTAATTCATAATTAATTTTCTTTTTAATAATATTTAATTTTTCATTTTCTATTTTAATAGATCTTTTATTTTTTTTAATACCGTCTCTAGAAAATATTTGAACATCTATAACTTTTCCAGAACCTCCGCTAGGAACTCTTAAAGAAGAATCTTTAACTTCAGAGGCTTTTTCACCAAATATAGCACGTAATAATTTTTCTTCAGGACTTAATTGAGTTTCTCCTTTAGGAGTTATTTTTCCTACTAATATATCACCATCATATACTTCAGTGCCAATATTTATTATCCCACTTTCATCTAATTTAGATAAACTAGAATCATTGATATTAGGAATATCACAAGTAATTTCTTCAGAACCTAATTTAGTATCTCTACATATACATGATAATTCTTTTATATGCAAAGTAGTAAAAACATCATTTTTAATTATATTTTCAGAAATTAAAATTGAATCTTCAAAATTATAACCATGTCAAGACATAAAAGCTACTCTAACATTTTGACCCAAAGATAACTCACCTAAATCAGTAGCAAAACCATCTGCTAAAATATCACCTTTTTTAACTTTATCACCTAAACATACACAAGGTCTTTGATTAATACATGTATTTTGATTAGAACGTAAATATTTTAATAAATCATATATATCCAATTTATCAAATATATTTTTATTTTTTTTTTCTATAATTATTTTAGAAGAATCAACATACTTTACAATACCATTATTTTTAGCTAACACACATATACCAGAATCTTGAGCTACTATTTTTTCCATCCCTGTTCCTACTAATGGTTTATCAGGTATTAAACAAGGCACAGCTTGTCTTTGCATATTAGCTCCCATTAAAGCTCTATTAGCATCATCGTGTTCTAAAAAAGGTATTAATGATGATCCTACAGAAACTATCTGTTGAGAAGAAATATCTATATAATTAATTTTTTTTCTATTAAAAAGATTAAATTCACCTTTGTATCTACATATTATTAAATCACTTATAATAAAATTATTTTTATCTACTATAATATTAGCAGGAGCAATAATAAATTTTTCTTCTTCTATAGCAGATAAATAATGTATTTTATTAATTATATAACCTTTTTTAACTAATCTATATGGTGTTTCTATAAAACCATATTTATTAATACAAGCATAAATAGATAAAGAATTAATTAAACCTATATTAGGCCCCTCTGGGGTTTCTATAGGACATATTCTACCATAATGTGTATAATGTATATCTCTTACTTCAAAACCAGCTCTTTCTCTAGTTAAACCTCCTTGACCCAGAGAAGATATTCTACGTTTATGTGTAATTTCAGATAAAGGATTATTTTGATCCATAAATTGAGATAATTGATTAGAACAAAAAAAATCTTTTATTATAATTGATAAAGTTTTAGAATTTATTAAATCTTTAATATTAATATTATCTAAATTACCAATTGAAAAACGATCTTTAATATTTTTCTCAATTCTAGTTAAACCAATTCTAAAATGATTTTCCATCATTTCGCCAACACTACGAACTCTTCTATTACCTAAATGATCTACATCATCAATTTTTTTGATACCATTTTTAATATCAATTAATTTTTTTATAACATCCACTATATCATATTTAGTTAAAGTCATACTACCATTTAAATTATCTCTATTAAGAGAAATATTTAATTTCATTCTACCTACATCAGATAAATCGTAATTATTAATATTAAAAAATAAATTATTAAATAATTTTCTAGCAACATCTAAAGATGGTGGATCACTAGGTTTAAGAATACAATATATTTCAATTAATGCAGAATCTTGATCTGATATACTATCTAACAATAAAGTATCTGAAATATAAGAATTATAATTTAAATTATCTATATATAAAATATCTATATTATTACAATTACTATTAATAAATTTATTTAATATATCTTTATCTAATTTTATATTTGATTTAAACTCATATTCTTTATTATTAAATTTAATTATATAATCTTTATATAATACTTTATTTAATAAATAATTAGGTGAAACTAAAATATTGTAGATTTTTTTTTTTATAATTTTATTAATATACTTATCATTTAATAAAATTCCTTTTTTAATATAAATTTTATTATTATATAAAATATCAAAATCTAATATTTTATTTTTCCATAACAAAGGATTAAAAATTAAAAATAATTTTTTATTTATAATATTAAAACTAATCTTTTTAAAAAATAAATTTAATATTTCATTATTTGAATATCCTAAAGCTTTTAAAATTACAGTAATATATATTTTTTTTTTACGATCTATACGTGCATATAAAATATCTTTTGAATCAAATTCAAATTCTAATCAAGAACCTCTATAAGGTATTATTTTAGAATAATATAATATCTTTTTAGAAGAATTTATTTTACTTTTATCAACATCAAAAAAAACCCCTGGACTACGATGTAATTGAGATACTACAACTCTTTCAATTCCATTAACTACAAAAGTAGCTCTATCTGTCATTAAAGGAATATCACTAAAATAAACATATTTTTTAATATTTTTTTTTTTTTTTTTTTTTTTTTTTTTTTTATTTTTATTAATTATATAATAAGATAAATTTAATTTAACTTTTAATCCTATTGAATAAGTTAAACCTCTTAATTGACATTCTTTATCATTAAAAAACAAATTTTTAAATTTATAACCTAAATAACTTAATTTAATATTATGATTATAATTACATATAGGAAAAATAGATTTAAAAGATAAATCTAATCCAGAATTTTTATCTTTAGAATTATATAAAAAATTATTATAAGAAATTGTTTGAATAGAAAGTAAATATGGTATATTTAAAATCTTAGGTATTTTACTAAAATTTTTACGTATACGTTTAATTTCATTATTAGAATATATCATATAAATTACTACAAAATAAAATTATTTTATTAAAATTGAAGCTCCTACTTCTTCTAAAGATTTTTTTAATATATCTAAATCTTTTTTAGCCATTTTTTCTTTTATTAATACTGGAGATGATTCTACTAAATCTTTAGCTTCTTTTAAACCTAAATTTAAATAATTTCTAATAACTTTAATAACTGAAATTTTATTTTTACCTATTGAATCTAAATATAAATCAAATTCATCTTTTTTATCTTCTTTTATATTAGTATTATTGATATTATTAAATTGATAACTATTAGAATTTATTCCAAACTTTTTTTCTATATCATTAATTAATTCTATAATTTCTATTAAAGACATAGAAGATAATTTTTCTAAAATTTGTTTATTAGTGATTTTCATATTTTTTATACCTTTAAATAACTAAGATTTTTTATTTTTAATAATTAATAATATAGATAAAAATTTTATTATAGATATATTTTTTAAATAATAAAATAAATATTTAAATGATCTTTTTTTATTATAAAATAAAGAAATTTTCTTATGTATATCATAAGAAACTAATTTTTTATTAATACAAATAGATTTAAGAATAAATTTTTTATTATATAATGTAAAATATTTTTCAAATATCATAGAAGGATAACTATAATATTTTTCTGAACCAAATATTAAAATAGATCCTTTAAAAAATTTTATTAAAAAATTTAATTTAATTTTATTTAAAACTATTCTTAATAAATTATTACGAACTATATAAAAAAAAGAATATTTTTTATATATTTTTTTTCTTAAATAATTAATATCATTTGCCTTAATTTTATTAAAATTTATAATTAATAATGATAAACATTTATTTAATTTATTACTAATATTTAAAACATATTTTTTTTTTTCTTTTAAAGTAAATAACATTTTTATACCTAATTTATTAAAATATATTTTATTTATTTAAATTAATAATATAACTTTTACCCATAGTACTAGAAACAGTAATTTTATTTATTAAAAAATTATTTTTATTGCTATTTTTAATATTAATAACAGAATAAATAAAATATAATGTATTATTATATAAATTTTCAGAAGAAAAATTTATTTTACCTATAGAACAATTAATAATACCAAATTTATCACTTTTATATATTATTTTACCATTTTTAAATTCAAAAATAGTTTTTTTTAAATCATTAGTTATTGTTCCTAATTTTAAATTAGGCATTAATCCTTTAGGACCCAAAATATAACCTACTTTACTTACTATATTTAATACATCTGGAGTAGATAAAACTATATCGTATTTAATTTTATTATCTTTAATAATTTTTATTAAATCTTTATTACCTACATAAGTTGCGCCAGAAATATTAGCAATTTCATAATTATTATTATTAGTAAATACTAAAATCTTAATATTATTATTAATTCTATAAGGTAACAAAACACTACCATAAATACATTTATCAATTATATTTTTATTAAATGATAAATTTATAGAAATATCTATAGATTCAATAAATTTTCTATTAGATTTCTTTTTTATTAAATTAAATATATCTATAATCTGTTCTTTATTAACAATTTTTTTAATATTATTTTTCATATATTTAAATTAATCTTTAATTTTAACTCCCATAGATAAAGCTGTACCCATAATAGATTTACAAACTGAATCAATATTATTAGTATTAGTATCAATATATTTAATTTTAGCTATATTTAAAATAGTAGATTTATTAATATAACCTATAATATCAATACCAGGTTTTTTAGAACCATTAGGAATAGATATATTTTTTTTAATTAGATAAGATACAGTTGGGGTTTTTGTAATAAATGTAAAACTACGATCATTATATACAGTTATAATTACCGGAATTGGTATACCTTTTTCTAAATAAGATGTTTTTTCATTAAATAATTTACAAAATTTCATAATATTTAAGCCTTTTTGACCTAATGTAGGACCCACAGGAGGACTAGGATTAGCCATACCAGATAATACCTGTAATTTTATATAAAATTTAATTTTTTTTAACATATTAATTATCCATATATATTTAATAATTATTTTTTTCAACCTGTGAAAAATCTAATTCAACAGGAGTAGATCTACCAAAAATTAAAACCGCAACTTTTAAACGATTTTTATCATAATCTATATCTTCTACAGTACCACTAAAATCACTAAAAGGACCACTATTTACTCTTACTAATTCACCATATTCAAATAAAACTTTAGGTCTAGGTTTACCACTAATTTTATTCAATTTATCTTTAATAATTTTAATTTCTTCTTTTCTAATAGGAATAGGATTACCTAAATTACCACCTATAAACCCTATTATTTTAGGTATTTTTTTAACTAAATATCAATTTTTATTATTCATAATCATATTTATTAAAAAATATCCAGGAAAAAATTTTTTTTTACTTTTTTTTCTTATACCCCCTTTAATTTCTATAACTTCTTCGCAAGGAATTAATATATCTCCAAATTCTTTCTCTAATTTATATAATTTTATATAATCTTTTAAAGTTTTTATTACTTTATTTTCAAAATTTGAAAATACTTGTACTACATATCAAGATTTTATTTTAGTATTCATAAATTATAAATATAAATTATTTATTAATGAAAATAAATATAATATAAAATTATCAATTAATCAAATAATTAAAGAAAATAACAAACTAAAAATACAAACTATAAAAATATTTTTTATAACTTCGTCATAAGAAGGTCATTTAATTTCAGTTATTTCTAATTTAGATTTATAAAAAAATAAAAAAATTTTTTTACTTCAATTAATAATTTTAAAATAATAAAATATCAATGAAGATATAAAAAAAAATAATAAAAAATTAAATATAAAATTATAATTATATAAAAAATAATTAATTATACATCCTAAAATTATAAATATAAAATATAAATTTTTAATTTTTAAATAAGTATTCATCAATATTAATAATTTATATTGTTAATTAATAATATAAATAATTTTTCTTCTAAAAAAAAATAAATAATTTAATATTTACTTAAAATTATTAGATTTTACAATTTCTATTTCTAATTCTAACAAAATATTAAATTTTTGAAATACTTTAACCATTACAAAATTTAATAATCTATATATATCTTTAGATTCAGCATTACCTATATTAACAATTATCAAAGGTTGATTTACATATATTTGAGCTTTTCCAATAGTATAACCTTTTAAATTACATATATCAATTAATAAAGCTGCTGGTATTTTAATATATTTATTAATAATAAAAAATTCTATTTTTTTGAAATGATTAAAATATTTTTTTTTTAAATAAATAAATTTTTTTATAGTTATTAAAGGATTTTTAAAAATACTTCCTACATTACCTAAAATTCTATAATCAGGAATTTTTAAAGAACGTAAATTAATAATTTTTTTATACAATATCAAAGGACTTATAATATTATTAAACTTTAAAAAATAATTAAATAAATATCTATAATTTAAACAAGGAATTCAATTTTTAGAAATTTTAAATATTACTTTAATAATAAAAAACCTTTTATAAAAAACATTTTTAAAAATACTATATCTATAATTAAAAAAACAATTATAATTATTAAAATAAATATATAATCCAGTATAAATATCTAAAACTTTTACTAAAAAAACAAAATTTTTAATTTCTACACCATATGCTCCTATATTATTAACTATTGCTGAACCCACAGTTCCAGGAATATTAACTAAATTTTCTAAACCAAAAATATTTTTATATAAACAAAAATCAACTAATTCTCTTCATAATTCTCCAGAACTAACAGATAAAAATCAAAAATCTATATTTTGTTTTATTTTAATACCTTTAATTCTATTAATTAATATTATTCCATCAAAATTTTCAATAAATAATACATTACTACCCTCACCTAAAAAAAAAAAATTATTTTTTCTAATATTATATAAAATTTTTTTTCTAATATTATTTTTACTTTTAATAAAATAAATTTTTTTTACTAAAATATTTAAATTAAATGTATTAAATTTTTTTATAGAAAACATATATAAATTAAATAAATTTAAGATTATTTTTATTTCAAAACTTATACATAAAATAATCTTCTAATAAAAACATTATTTTATAATCACTATATTTTATATGATTAAAATTTAATAAATGTAAAAAACTATGTATTAATAGATAAGAAAAATATACTAAATATTTTATTTTCTTCTTTATAGAACGATTATAAATTTCCAAAGGACAAAAAATTATCTCTCCGAGAAAATCTAAACTAATATTTTTATAAAGATAAGAATTAGGAAAAGATAATACATCAGTTACAAAATTTTTATTTCTATATTTTTTATTTAAAAAAAACATATTTTTTTGATTTAATAAAACTATATAAGTTTTAATCTTAATATTAAATAATAAAAAAACCTTTAATAAAACATTATAAAAAAAAAAATTAGAAGGCACTAAAATAAAATCATTACATAAATTATTAATATTTAAAATATTTTTTTTCATAAATATCACTAAATTTTATATTTATTTTCAAATTTATTATATTCTTTTATAATATTAGCTACTATTCTAGATCTCATTATATCTTTGATTTTAAAAAAATTTATACCTACTTGACTTAAATTTTTACATATTTTAATAGCATGTTCTAAACCAGAAAAAATATTTTTAGGTAAATCAATTTGTGATATATCACCATTAATAACTGCGATAGAATTAAAACCTAATCTAGTTAAAAACATTTTCATTTGTATAATAGTAGTATTTTGTGCTTCATCTAATATAATAAATGAATCATTAAATGTTCTACCTCTCATGTATGCTAAAGGAACTACTTCAATTATATTATTAGAAATATATTTTTTATAATAATCAGAACCTAAAATTTCAAATAAAACATCATATATAGGTGATAAATAAGGATTTATTTTTTGATTAAAATCACCTGGTAAATAACCTAATTTTTCTCCAGCTTCTACTATAGGTCTAGCTAAAATTATTCTACTTACTTTTCTTTTTTTCAAAAAATCTATTGCTGCAGCGGTAGCTAAATATGTTTTTCCTGTTCCCGAAACACCTATTCCAAAAGTAACAATTTTATTTAATATATTATTTAAATAAGAAATTTGCATTTTTGTTTTAGGAGTTATAAAACCAAATCTAGTTTTTAAAATAAATTTTTTTTTTTTATTCATTATAAAAATTAATTATAATATATTTTTCCATATAAAGAACTATTTTTATTATATAATACTAAAATATTAATAATTTTACCTATTAAACTATTATTATTAATACTTTTAAAGTATATAATTTTATTATTTAAACTACGACCATAATAAAAATTATTTTTTTTAGTTATTCCTTCTACTAAAACTTCTTGTTTAGTATTTAACATTTTCTTACTTCAATAAATAGAATTATTATATAATAAATTTTGTATTTTATACAATCTTTGTTTTTTAATTAATAAAGAAGTATTATCTTTAATTTCATATGATCTAGTTCCTTTTCTAGGAGAATATAAAAAAGCATAACTATTATCAAATTTAATTTCATTAATTAAATTTAAAGTTAATTTGAAATCATTATCATTCTCAGATGGAAAACCAACTATAAAATCTGAACCGAAAATCATATTAGGTCTTATTAATAAAAGATCATATATAATTTTTTTATAAGATTCTATAGTATAATTCCTTTTCATCATTTTTAAAATTCTATCAGAACCACTTTGAACAGGTAAATGTAAATAATCAACTATTTTAGAATTATTTTTATAACAAGAAATAATATCTTTATTAAAATCATTTGGATGACTAGTAGTAAATTTTATTCTTTTAATATTATCAATTTCAGATATTAAATTTAATAAACAAGAAAAATCACATTTTTTACCATTAGATAAAAAACTAGAATATGCGCTAACATTTTGACCTAATAAATTTACTTCACAAATACCTTTAGAAGATAAATAACATATTTCTGATATAATACTCATAGGAGTGCGACTAATTTGTCTACCTCTAGTATAAGGAACTATACAATAAGAACAAAATTTATCACAACCTTCCATTATACTAACATATGTATTATTAATATATTTTTTATCTATATATAAATTATTAATATTTTTATTAATATTATTATTAAAATTTATCTTTATTATTTTTTTTTTATTTTTTATAAAATAATTTATTAAATATGAAATATCTTTAATATTTTGAGTTCCAAATATTATATCAATAATTTTATTTTTTGAAAATAATTTACCTTTTTCTTGAGTTGCAATACATCCACCGACCGCTACTATTAAATTAGGATTATTTATTTTAATACTTTCTATTTTATTTAAATAATTAAATAATTTATCTTGAGCTTTTTGTCTAACAGAACAAGTATTTAATATAATTACATCAGATTTAAATAAATCACTAACTAAAATATATTTATTAGAAGATTTAAATAAATAAGAAAGTATTTTATTAGAATCATACTTATTCATTTGACAACCTCAGGTTTTTATATATATTTTAATACACATATAATATCAATATTATAATTTTAATTCAATAGCTATGACAGGAATTGAACCTGTGACCTCAGCGTTATGAATGCTGTGCTCTAACCAACTAAGCTACATAGCTATAAATTTTAAAAAAATACAGGGGTACCAGGATTTGAACCTGGGATCTCGGGATCAAAACCCGATGCCTTACCACTTGGCTATACCCCAAAATACATTACGGAAGACGAGATTTGAACTCGCATACATTAAGTACTAGACTCTAATTCTAGTGCGTTTACCTATTTCGCCACTTCCGCTATAATAAATATACTTTATATAATATAATAATAACATGAAAAATAAAATATTTTTATCTTTATTAAAATATTGCAAAAATTTATTAAGTAAAAATAATATATTTTTTGGACATAATAATTATAATGCTAATTCAGAAAGTATACATTTAATATATTCTATATTAAATATAAATATAAAAAAAAAATATAATAATATTAAAAAAATAACTATTAAAAAAAAACAAATTAAAAAAATAATAAATATATTAAAATTAAGAATTAAAAAAAGAATTCCTATGGCATATTTAACTAAAAATACATGATTTTGTAATAAAAAAATTTATGTAAATAAAAATGTTATAATACCTAGATCTCCAATTTCTGAAATTATAAAAAAAAAAATTCCATTCATAAAATATAAACCTAAATATATTTTAGATTTATGTACAGGAAGTGGATGTATAGCAATTGCATGTTCATATTTATATAAAAAATCTAAAATAGATGCTACAGATATATCTATATCTGCTTTAAAAATAGCAAAAAAAAATATTCTATTACATAAAATTAAAAATATAAAATTAATAAAATCTAATTTATTTAAAAATTTAAAACATAAAAAATATAACATAATTATATCTAATCCTCCATATTTAAGTAAAAAAGACATAAAAAATATACCTAAAGAATATTTATATGAACCTCAAATATCATTAATTACTAAAAATAAAGGACTATATCTTATAAAAAAAATTATAAATCAATCATATTATTTTTTAAAAAAACATGGATATTTAATATGTGAAGTAGGTCATCAAAAAAAAAAAATTATTAAAAATTATAAAAATCTTAAATTTAAATGAATTAATTTTAAAAATAAAAAAAATAATGTCTTTTACATTAAAAAAAAAGAATTAAAAAAAATTAAAATTTAAATAAACTTAAAAAATTTTTTTTAGTATACCTTAATATATTAATAAAACTTACTTTCTTTAAATCAGATATTTTTTTAATTATTAAAATAATTTTACTAGGATCATTTTTAATACCTCTATAAGGATATGGTGTCAAATAAGGAGAATCAGTTTCAACTAACAACCTATCTAAAGGAATATATTTAATAATATTTTGTAATTTATAATTATTTTTAAAAGTTATTAAACCTGATATAGAAAAAAATACACCTAAATTCAAAAATTTAAATAAAATATCTTTATTACTATAATTATAACAATGTAATATAATATTATTATATTTAATTTTTAAATTTTTTATGACATTTATAGTATCTATAGAAGAAAATCGTGAATGTATTATACAAGGTTTGTTATATTTTTGAGAAAGATATAAATGATATTTAAAAATTTTAATTTGTTTGTTTTTATTAATATTTTTAATATTACTATAATCTAAACCACATTCCCCTATAGCTACTACTTTTTTATTTAATAAAAATTTTTTTAAATTAAATAAATCATCTTTTTCCATTTTATGCAAATATAAAGGATGTATACCACAAGATAATTTTATAATATTTTGATCTATACAAGAAATCATAGATAAAATATTAAAAAAATTTTTTAAATTTACTGAAATACCTATAAGGTATTTAATTTTTTTTTTTTTAAAAAATAATAGTAAATTATTAATATTTTCAGATAAATAATTATCTAATTTATCTATATGACAATGAGAATCATAAAAATACATATATATGTATACCTTTAAATTTTTAAATATATAAAACTTATTAATTCATAAATTAAAATATTTTTATTAATATTTTTAATATTTTTTAAATTATTCATACAAAATATAATTTTTTTAAAAATTAAAAAAGCATTATTAATAGAAATATATTTATTAAAATACTTAAATAAAAATAATATATCTAAATTAAACAAATATTTAATATTATTTAATCTAAATTTAATATAATCTAAAAAAAATGTAACTAAAAAATATAAATTATGATTCAAATAAATATTATTAATATTTTTTACTAAAAAATTTATATTATATTTTTTCATATTTAATATATATTTAATTAAATTATTCCTTGTATTCCATAATTTTTTTAATATTTTTAAAGAATAAAATAAAGAATTATTACTTAATCTAATAGCAGATAAAATATTTTCTTTACTAAAATTAATTAATTTATATTTTTTAACTAATATATTATACAAATAATTTTCATTTAATATTAATAATTTAATTTTATAACATCTACTTATAATAGTAAAAGGTATATAAGTATTATATATACTACTAAAAATAAAAATAGATTTATTATATGAAAATTCTAATCATTTAATTAAAAAATTATTAACATAAAAATTTATAAAATTAAATTTAGAAAAATAAATTATTTTAATACCTATAAAATTAATATTTTTATATCAATTATTATATATAACTCTTAAAGAGTTTATATTAATATTATCTTTAATATAATAAAAATTTATATAAATTTTATTTTTAAATAATTTACAACTTTTACATTTATTACATATCTTATATTTTTTTTTTTTACTACATAATATTCACATTATAAAATCTAAAATTAAATTATCAATTTTATAATATTTTGAATAACTTATTATCAAATTAAAATTATTAATTTTATTATTTTTATAAAATTTTATAAGATTTATATAATCTTTTTTATTATAAGAATTAAACATTTTTAATTTAAATATAATTAAATTATGATTATTAATTTTAAAATTATTATAATATATATATTATAATATATATATATATAAATAAAAAATTTAAAGGTAACTATTATGTTAGTAAGTCACAAAGCACCAAATTTTTCTACCAAGGGAATAAATAAAAATAATGAAATTATAAAATTTAATTTATACAAAAATATTAATAAAAAAAATATACTATTATTTTTTTGACCATTAGATTTTACATTTATATGTCCATCTGAAATAATAGAATTAAATAAAAAATATAAAATATTTAAAAAAAAAAATACTAAAATAATAGGAATTTCTATAGATTCAATATATACACATATAGCATGAAAAAAAACTCCTATTACTAAAGGTGGAATAGGAAATATAAAATTTACTATTTTATCTGATATAAAAAGAAAAATACAAAAAATATATAATATAAAACACAAAAAAACAGGAACTTCTTTAAGAAGTACTTTTATAATAGATAGAAATAAAATAATTAGACATCAATCAATTAATGATTTATTTATAGGAAGAAATATTAATGAATTATTAAGAATTATAGATGCTATAAATTATAATTATAAAACAAAATTAGTATGTCCAGCTCAATGAAATATAAACGAAAAAGGTATAGAAGAAACTCATGAAAGTATATGTAATTACCTTAAAAAAAAATATAAATAAGTAATATTATTTATATAATATTACTTATTATTTAATTTTATTTTCTTCATATAATATATGTTTTTTAATTATAGGATCATATTTTTTTAAAACTATTTTTTTTTTAGTATTTAAAAAATTTTTAGTAGAAGTATAAAAATGACCACTTCCCGAAGAAGAAATTAATTTAATTTTAATTCTTTTTTTTTTAGACATAAATTTTAAATTATATTATTATTATTATAAAAATTTATTAATACCTTTTTTATCTATTATTCTTATAGCTTTAGTAGTTAATTTTAATTTAATAAATTTATTTTTTTTAGAAGATCAAAAACGATGATTATGTAAATTAGGTAAAAATTTTCTTCTAGATTTATTTAGAGAATAAGATTTCTTATTACCAAATAAAGTTTTTTTTCCTGTTATAAAACAAAATTTAGACATATATATACCATAAAATTTTAAATAAATTATTTTTTAAGCATTAACTTTATACAATTAGCTAAAAAAATATTTTTGTAACTATTGGAATCAC
Organism: Candidatus Stammera capleta; assembly: GCA_036689275.1. Taxonomy (GTDB): domain Bacteria; phylum Pseudomonadota; class Gammaproteobacteria; order Enterobacterales; family Enterobacteriaceae; genus Stammera; species Stammera capleta_AA. The sequence continues at coordinate 231,465 of CP144780.1, forward strand.
ATTTTAAAGAACCATATATAACAATCATATTATTAATATCAATTAAATTACTATATTTAACATATATATTTTTAAATACTAATACATCTATATTACTAGTACTATCATCTAAATTTAATACACACATTTTATTATTATTTTTAGTATATATAAATTTTATATTAGTAATTAAACCTAATATAGTCAAAAAATAATTATTTTTAAAATAATATAAATCTTTAATATAAACAAAATTAAAATTTAATTTTATATAATTAATATATTTTTTAACTGGATGATCTGTTAAATAAAATCCTAAAACTTCTTTTTCTTTATGTAATAAAGATAAATCATCTAATTTAGGTAATGTAATATTTATTTTTTTATATATATTAATTAAATTATCATTATAATTATTAAATAAACTTAACTGTTTAAAATCTAAAATATTTTTTTTACTTTTTATTATATTTAATATTTCTTTAATATAATGATACATTATAGATCTATTAATTTTAAATATATCTAAAGAACCAGAAAAAATTAATTTTTCTAAAACTAATTTAGTTATTTTTCTATTATATATTAAAATACAAAAATTAATATAATCAGTAAAAATATTATTTTCTTTTCTAATTTTTATTATATGTTTAATAGAACTTTTACCTATACCTTTTATTGCCCCTAAACCATATACTATATTATTATTTTTATCTACATAAAAATAATAAATACTTAAATTAATATTAGGATATATAATATTTATATTAAACTTTTTAGCTTCATTAATAATAATTACTATTTTGTTTATATTATCAATATCAGCATTCATAAAAGAAACTAAATATTCAGCAGTAAAATTAGATTTTAGTCATAGAGTTTGATAAGACAATAAAGAATAAGACACTGAATGAGATTTATTAAATCCATAACTAGCAAAATTCTTAATCAATGAAAATATATTTAAAGAAATATCTTTGCTTACTCCAATTTTTTTAGATCCATTTAAAAATTTTTTTTTATGTAATTTCATTTTTTCTTTATTTTTATCACCTATTACAACTCTTAAATCATCAGCTTCCCCTAAAGTATAGTTAGATAATACCTGAGCAATTTTCATTACTTGTTCTTGATATAAAATTATACCATATGTATTTTTTAATATAGGTTTAAGTAATTTATGTTGACAATTAATATCAGGATAATATATATTTTCATTACCATGTTTTCTATTTATAAAATTATCCACCATTCCTGATTTTAATGGACCTGGTCTATATAAAGCTAATAAAGCTATTATATCATCAAAATTATCTGGTTTTAATTTTTTTATTAAATCCCTCATACCTTTAGATTCTAACTGAAAAACCGATATAGTATCAGATTTCTTTAATAAAGAAAAACTTAAATTATCTCTTAAAGAAATATTATTAATATTTAAATTATTATATAAATATTTTTTTTTATTAATATTAATAATTGTGTTATCTATTACAGTTAGAGTCCTTAAACCTAATAAATCAAATTTAATTAATCCTACACATTTAATATCATTTTTATCTAATTGAGTAACATATTTATTAGAATCTTTATCATAAAATGTAGAACAAAAATCAGTAATTAAATTAGGAGAAATTACAATACCACCAGCATGTTTACCTATTCCTTTAATTATTCCTTCTAATTTAAAACAAATATTAAATAATTTTCTAATATCTTTATCCTTTTTATATAATGAACTTAATTTATTTTCTATTATTAAAGATTTCTTTAAAGTTATATTAATATCTAAAGGTATTAATTTAGCTAAATAATCCATATATCCATAAGGATACCCTAAAACTCTACCTACATCTCTTAAAACAGATTTTGTAGTCATAGTACTAAAAGTAACTATTTGAGCAACAGATTTACTTCCATAAAGTTTTTCTAAATGAGAAATAACCTTATCTCTTTTTTTCATACAAAAATCAATGTCAAAATCTGGCATAGATACTCTTTCTAAATTTAAAAATCTTTCAAAAATTAAATCAAATTTTATAGGATCAACATCTGTAATATACAATAAATAAGCAACTAAAGAACCTGCACCAGAACCTCTCCCAGGGCCAACATATATATTATTATTTTTTGATCAATTTACAAATTCCATAACAATTAAAAAATAATTTGTAATTTTTAATTTAAATATTATTTTAAATTCTTTATTAATACGTAATAAATATTTATTTTTTAATTCATTATTATTTTTAAAATTAATTCTTTTTTTAAATCCTTTTAAAACCATATTTTTCAGATAATCATTAGAAGAAAAAAAATCTAAAAAAGTTAATTTAGGTAATCTAATTTTTTTATCTTCAAATAGAAAATTGCACATTTTAGCAACTTCAACAGTATTATCCAATGAAGAAGATAAATCAGAAAATAATTTACACATCTGCATTTCTGTTTTAAAATAATATTCTTTAGTATAATCAATATAATTAGAAATTTTATTTAAATAACAACTATAATATATACAAGAACGTATTTTATGAATATAAAAATCTTTTTTTTTAAAGAAAAGAACTTTATTAGTAGCTATTAATGGTGTAGAAGTTTCTTTAGAAATAAATATAATATCTTTAATATAAGTATCTTGATATTTATGAGATAAACGAAATATTTGCATATATAAGTAATGAAAATATTTTTTAAAAAACAAAATATGATTAATAACTATTTTATTTTTATAATTAAAAAATTTTTTATTTAATATAGAATAATAATTTATAGAATATAATAATACTAAACCATTACTAAATTGATTTAATAATTCATAATCAATGTATAAAAATAATATAGAATTATCATAATTTTTATAAGCAATAGAAATTAATTTTAATAAATTATTATAACCTATTTCATTCATTACTAATAAAGTAGAAAAATTTATACTGTAAATTTCTTTAAAAAATATACCAATATCAATTCCAAAAATTGGTTTAATTCCATAAAAATAAGATTTTTTAGAAAATTTTACTATAGAAGATAAATTAAAATAATCTGTTAAAGCTATACATGGTGTTTCTAATTTATATGCATATTTTAAAATATCATTTACTTTACATATACTATCTATAATAGAATAATCACTATGAACATTAAGATGTACAAATTTTGGATCATACATATAAATAATAATTTCTAATTAATTTTTTTAATAATATTATTAGTAATATCTAAAATATTAAAATTATTATAAATAACTACATTAGAATCAATTATTAAATCTATTTTTTTATTTTTAATTAATAAATTAATAATATTATTAATTTTAAATAAAATTTTCTTATGAATTTTTAAATTTTCTTTATTAATTTTTAACTCTAAATTATTAATTTTTTTATATATATTATTTTTTTTAAAATTAATTTTATCTTTTAAAATTATTAAATTTCTTTTATTAATTATTTTTTTTTTATTAACTATTTCTTTTTCTTTTTTAATTAAATAATTTATTTTATTATTTAATTTAATATATTTTTTATTAATTTTAATTTTTAATTGTTTAATAAAATTCTGATATTCAATAGAATTTTTAAATATTTTATTAAAATTAATAATTGCAATTTTAGAAATAGATAAATTGAAAATACTTAAAAATAATATAAAAAATCCTAATATACTAACTTTTTTTTTCATATTAAAATCCTTTAAAAAAAATTAAATAAAATTATCTGTATTAAATTGTATATAATTAATTTCATCAAAATTATTATATTTAATAGGAATACCAAAAGATAAATTCAATGGACCTATAGGAGTAATAAATTTAAAAGATATTCCAACTGAAAATTTTATAAAATCATAATAATTATTATTATAATTATAATTCATTTTATTATAATATTTATCTTTAAAAATATTATTTAAATTAGTATCTAAAATAATACCAGAATCAAAAAATATAGATATACGAATATATTTAGAATATATATTATTTAATAAAATATTATGAGGTAAAATAACATTTAAATTATTAGATAAAATAAAATTTCCATTAGAAGAATTTTTATTAAAACAAATTATATGATTTTTATCACATTTATAACTTTTAGAATTTATAAAAATTTCATTGAAACCTATATTTTCATAATTTAAACCGCGTAAAAAATTATTATCATTTAAATTAAAATTTTCATAAAAAGGTAAAATTTTATTATTTATTCCATTACTAAAACCTAAATAATTATTTAAAGAAAATATTAAATTTTTATTAAAATCTAATGAAAAATAATTAGAAAAAAACAAAAATAATTTATAAAAATTATTATCAGAATTAAATAAAGTAAATTTACTTAATAAACCTATTTTATAACCATAATTAGGAAAAATATTATTATCTAATTTATTATATAATATATTATTAATTAAAAATACATCATTAGTAAATAAAAAATTATTTAAAGAATTTAAATTAAATTTTTTTTTCATTGAATAAAAATAACTTAATGCTTTTAATTGAGATTTAACTTTATATAAATAATTATGAGAATACTTAATACCAATTTTATATTTTAAAAATTCACCTATATAAAAATTTATACTATTCTCAATTCCATAATTTAAATTTAAATATTTATAATCATTTAATTTATTATCTATTAATTTATTTAAAAATAATTTATGTTTAATATATATATTTTTATAATTATTAATAGGATACGCAAAATATATATAATTAGATAAATTTAATTTATTTTTTAAACATTTAATTAAAAAATTACTACCACTATATAAAATATTTTTTTGTGATCAAATTATATTATAATTAATTTTACTTTTTCTTCCATATCCCAATCCAAAACTTATTATACCATCATTATTTTCTTTTATATAATATATAATATCAACTTTATTATAATTAAATTGTTTTCTTTTAATTTTTATAAATTTAAAAAAATTATTTTTCTTTAAATTATATAAACTTTTTTTAATTAAACTTAAATTATATATATCACCTTTTCTAAAAGGAATATTTTTAATTAAATAATTATATTTAAAATATTTATTTCCTTTAAAAATAATTTTATTAATAAAAAATCTATTTTTTAATTCTAAATTAATTAAAAAAATAATTTTATTATTTCTTTTTTTTTTATATTTAATATTAGTATTAATATTTAAATATCCTTTATTTTTTAAAAAATTATTAATTTTAATAATAATTTTATTAATTAAATTAAATTTATAAAGTTTTTTTTTTTTAAACATTTTATACTTTATATTATTTAATAAATAATTAAATCTTTTAATATTGCTATTAATTATAATATCAAATATTTTATATTTATTACCTTCATCATAAATAATATTAATATCTAAAATATTTTTATTTTTATTTAAAAAAAATACTTTCTTAATTTTAAAATCTAAATAACCATTAATTAAATAAAAATTTTTAATATTTTTTAAATCATTTAAAAAAATTTTATAAATAAAAACATATTCAAAAATAAAATTTAATAAATTATTATTTTTTTTAGTTTTCATAAAATTTAAAAAAATATCTTTATTAAAATTTTTATTACCTATAATATTAATATTATTTATTTCATATATTTTATTCTCATTAATTTTAAATATTAATAAAATTTTTTTTCTTTTAATTTTTCTTTTTTTAAAAAAAATTTTAATATTTAACTTATTATTTACTTTATATTTATTAATTAAAAAATTTTTAAATTTTAAAATATTATAATAATTAAAAAACTTTCCATAATTAATATTAAATTTTTTTAAAAAATTAATTATTTCTCTTTTATTATATAATTTATTACCTAATATATATATTTTATATATTATAGATTTATAAATTAATTTTAATAAAATATTTCCTCTTTTTTTTTTATAATATTTAATATAATTAAAGTGATTTATAAAATTTAAAAAAAATTTTATATCATTAATACTAAATTTATGTTTATATATTATTTTTTTTAAAATATTATTATAATAATTATTATTAATATTATTATTTTTAATATCAAAAATAATATTTTTAACATTATATTTATTTACAGAAATAACCAAATTAATATTTAAGAATATTAACAAAAATACAAAAAAAAAATATTTTTCATGTTTTTAAACAAAAAAAAAATTATAAATTTAATACTTTAAATTAAGTATCCGAATTTTCTATTTCTATCATAATAACTTTCAATTATATTTAAAAAATTAATATACGTAAAATCAGGTCATAAAATTTTTACAAAAAATAATTCAGAATATGCAATTTGTCATAATAAAAAATTACTAATTCTTTTTTCACCACCAGTACGTATTAATAAATCTACAGGAGGCAAATATCCTAAACATAAATTTTTTTCTATAATATTTTCATTTATTTGATTAATTTCAATATTTTTATCTTCAATACTATTAAAAATTTTTCTTATACAATTTAATATATCTCATTTACCACTATAATCTATAGCAATATTTAATTTCAAACCCGTATTATCTTTAGTTAAATATTCTATTTCATTTATGTTATTATTTAATATATTAGAAAATTTACTTTTATTTCCTATAATTTTAACACAAACATTTTTTTTATTTAAAAAATACATTTGATTTTTTATAGTTAATGAAAATAATCTCATTAATTCAAATACTTCTAAATAAGGTCTATTTCAATTTTCCGAACTAAAAGCATACAAAGTTAATATATTTAATTTATAATTTATAGAAAACTTAATTATATTATTCAAAGATTTTAAACCCTTTTTGTGACCCAAAATACGAGACAAACCTTTATTAATTGCTCATCTCCCATTACCATCCATAATAATAGCAATATGATTTAATATATTTTTTTTTTTAAACATAATAATTAAATTATTTATTCAATAATTGATTTTTCTTTTCTATAAACAATTTATCTATATTATTTATATATAAATCAGTTAAATTTTGTAAAATAATATTAATATTTTTTTCTTCATCCTTACTATAATTAATTGACTTAACTAATAATTTAATTTTATTTTTAATTTTTTTTCTAATATTTCTAATATAAACTTTAAATAATTCAGTTTCTTTTTTAAGTAATTTTATAAAATTATTTTTTTTATCTTGAGTTAAAGGAGGAATACATATTAATATATCATTTTTATCATCACTAATATTTAAATCTAAACCATAAGAAATAATACTTTTTTTAACTAAATTTTTAATATTTCTATCAAATAAAACTACTCTAATAATACTTTTATTTTCTAATAAAATATTAGATAGTTTATACAAATATATTAATTTTCCATAATAATTAATTTTAATATTAGATATAATATTTTTATCTAATATATTAAAATTATAATTATTTATATTATTTTTATAATTCATTAAAACCTTATCCATTTTATTAATTATACTCGTTTTATTTATATTATTTAAAGTATTCATATAATAATTATACATAATATAATATTAATCATCTAAAAAATTACGTAAAATTTCAGATCTACTAGGATGACGTAATTTTCTTAAAGCTTTAGCTTCAATTTGTCTAATTCTTTCTCTAGTAACATCAAATCGTTTACCTACTTCTTCCAAAGTATAATCACTATTCATATTTATACCAAATCTCATTTTTAACACCTTAGCCTCTCTAGGAGTGAGACTAGATAATACTTTATTAGTAACATTTCTTAAACTTTCAGAAGTAGCTGAATCTAATGGTAATTCTAAAGAAGAATCCTCTATAAAATCACTTAAATGTAAATCATTATCTTCTCCTATAGGGGTTTCCATAGAAATTGGCTCTTTAGCTATCTTAAGAATTTTCCTAATTTTACTTTCAGGTAAAGACATATAATGAGATAATTCTACAAAATTAGGTTCTCTACCAAATCTTTGAAAAATTTGTCTAGAAATCCTATTTAATTTATTAATAGTCTCTATCATATGAACGGGAATTCTAATAGTACGAGCCTGATCAGCTATAGATCTAGTAATTGCTTGACGTATTCACCATGTGGCATAAGTAGAAAATTTATATCCTCTTTTATATTCAAATTTATCAACTGCTTTCATTAAACCTATATTACCTTCTTGTATTAAATCTAAAAATTGTAAACCCCTATTAGTATATTTTTTAGCTATAGATATAACTAATCTTAAATTAGCTTCTATCATAGTTTTTTTAGCTAAATTAACTTCAATTTCATAATTTGTTAAATATTTATTTATTTTTTTAATACTTAAAATATCTAAACCAATATTTTTTTCTATTAAAAATAAATTTTTTAATATTTTTTTTAATATATTAATTTTTTTTTTAAATTTAAATGATCATTTTTTATTATAATTAATAATTTTACTTAATCATATAATATTAGTCCCATAATTATTATATAATTTATAAAATTTTTTTTTAGGAATTAAACAATTATTTAAACAAATGTTAAATATTTTTTTTTCATTATAGTTAATTAATTTAATTACTTTTTTAATTTTGTAAATCAAATAATTAAATTGTTTAGGAACTAATCTAAATTTCATAAATATATTAATTAATTTATTTAATTCACATTTAGTATAAGGATGATTTATAGTATATTTTTTAATAAATTTTTTAAAAATCTTATATTGAATACTTAAAGAATTAAACTTATTTTTTATAACTTTAGAATTTAATAAATTAATATCTATATTATTTTTAGATATTAAATATTTTTTATTAAATTTAATCCTATTACTATTAAAAAATATATTATCAATATTATAATCTATAAAACCAATGATTAAATCATTTAAACGTAATTTACCTTTTTTTACTAAAGAATATTGATTTAAAAAATAATAAATAGTCTTGAAAAATTTAGCTAAATAATATTGAATATTAATAATTCCATTTTCTATACGTTTAGCTATACTAATTTCATCTTCTCTAGTTAATAATTCTACACTACCCATCTCACGCATATACATTATTACTAAATCACCATTTTATATTTTATTTAAAATATTTATATAAATTTTAATATTATAATTAAATTAAATTTTTTAATTTAATATATTTTTATTTTAATATATTATTAATATAATATACAAATTTAAAATTTATAAAAATAATAATTTTATAATTAATATTTTTAAAAAATATATTTTAAAAATATTATTTGAATATTTATTTAATTAATAAATTTTTAATTTTAATTAAATTTCATATTAATTTTTTATTTTTTATATTTCATTCATAATTTTTATTATTAGAAAAAATTAAATTTATTCTTTTATTAATTAATATTAATTTAAGTTTACGTAAAAAATTTAAAAAAACTTTTTTTTCATCATTTTCTTTTATAATAAAAAAATTTTTAAAATATAAATATTCTATATATTTCTTAACTCAATTTTTATCAAAATAATTTATAATATTATTAATATTATTTTTTTTATTTAAATATACACAAATCTTAACTATTCTTAAAAAAAAAAATAAATTATATATATTATAATTAAACAATTCATCATATAAATTAATATAATTAGATAAATACATATATTTTAATAATAAACTTATTAAATAACGTACTATATTATGTTTATTTTTTTTTTTTTTAATTAAACAAATATTATTTATAATACTAAATAATTTATTTTGATTTAAACCAACTTTATTAGATATTTTTTGATATAAAAAATTTTTTATAAAATTAGATTTTATATACTTAATATAATAAGTAATTTTTTTAATTAAATAAATCTTTTTATTAAAAGTTAATAAATTTTTTTTATACAAATAAAAATAATATAAAATATTATATCAAGAAATAGAATTTTTTATTCTCAATTTAAATTTTTTAATACCTTCTTTATTAACTAAAGAATTAGGATCTTGATTTAAAGGTAAAATAATAAAAAAACATTCTTTTACTTCATTAATATATTTTAAAACTAATAAAACTGTCTTTTTAGTAGAATTAATACCAGAATTATCTCCATCATAACAAAAAATAATTTTATTTGTGTAAAAAAATAAAAAATTAATTTGTCAATCATTAATCAAAGAACCTAATAAACCTACTACATAATATATACCTAATTGATTTAAAATTATTACATCTAAATAACCTTCAACTATTAGAATTCTTTTAAATTTTAAATTTTTTTTTCTTAAAAAATTAAATCCATATAATATATATCTTTTAATAAAATATTTATTATTAGATATATTAATATATTTAGAAAATTTACTTAAATATAAAATTCTACCACCAAAACCTATAATATTATTATATATATCAAAAATAGGAAATATAATTCTATTATATAATTTATCTAAAAAAAAAATATTATTTATATTAAATAATTTTAAATTAATTAAAAAACTAATTTCATCTTTACTTAAACTAGATTTAATAATATTTAAAATATTCTTAGTCAAAAAACCAATTAAAAATTTTTTAATAATTTTTATATTTAATCCTCTATTAAATAAATATTCCCTTATTAAATACATATTTTTATTATTTAATAAATATTTATTACATTTTAAAGAAATTTTATACATTAAATTTAAATAAATATCTTTATTAACATCTTTAATTATATTATTTTTAAAATTTTCATCTAATATACTTATATTATTAATTAAAGATAATTCTTTAATACTATCTAAAAAACTTAAATTATTAAATTTCATTAAAAAATCTATAGCATTTCCATAATTTTTACAACCAAAACAATAATAATAACCTTCATATTCATTAACTATAAAAGAGGGTTTTTTTTCATTATGAAATGGACAAAGAGATATATATTTATTACCAATTTTTTTAAGAATTATTCTAGAAGAAATTGTTTTAACAATATTAACTTTTTTAAGAAAATCTTTAACAGATTCCTTTAAAATATATATCATATTTTTATAATATACTTCTATAACTATTTTTATATATTTTTTTATTTTTTCTTTTTATAGCAGAAGCTTTAGCTCTTTTTCTTTTAGTAGTGGGTTTTTCATAAAATTCTCTTTTCTTAACTTCTGATAAAATACCACATTTTTCACATAATCTTTTAAACCTACGTAAAGCTATATCAAAAGATTCATTATCTTTAATTTTAATTAAAGGCATATAATTATTCCATTTTAATAATTAATTTTATATATTATAATTAATATTATTATTAATAATATTTATATTAACATATTTAAATAATAAAAAAAATGATTATATTAGGTATAGAAACTTCATGTGATGAAACAGGTATAAGTATATATAATAATAAAAAAGGTATATTAATAAATAAAATATATAGTCAATCATATATACATTCTAAATACGGAGGTGTAGTACCAAATATAGCATCTAAAAATCATACTTTTAAAAGTATTCTTTTAATTAAAAAAATAATTAAAGAAACTAAAATAAAAATTAAAAAAATTAATTTAATAGGATTTACAGCAGGACCAGGATTATCTAGCTCTTTATTAATAGGATCTACAATTGCTAATACAATAAGTTATCTATATAATATACCATGTAGTCCAATAAATCATATAGAAGGACATATAATGTCAATAATGATTTCAAAAAAAAAACCAAATTTTCCTTTTATTACTTTAATTACTTCAGGAGCACATACAATATTAACTATAGTTGAAAATTATAATAAATATAAAATATTAGGAACATCTTTAGATGATTCAGCTGGGGAAACATTTGATAAAATAGGTAATATATTAGGATTAAAATATCCTGGAGGTAATAAAATAGAAAAATTAGCAAAAAAGGGAAAAAAAAATTTAAATTTTCCGAAACCTTTAACAAAAAATAAAAATAATTTTAATTTTAGTTTTTCAGGATTAAAAACACATATATTTAATTATATAAAAAAAAAAAAAAAAATAAATACAAATTTAAAAAATAATATTGCTTATTCATTACAAGAATCTATAACAGATATATTAGTAATGAAATGTATTAATGCATCTAATAAATACAAAATAAATAATATTAGTATTGTAGGAGGAGTAAGTTCAAATAAATTATTAAGAAAAAAACTAATTAAAATAACTCAAAAAACAAATAAAAAAATATATTATCCTAATAAAGATCTATGTACTGATAATGCTGCTATGATAGCATATACATGCTATATGAAATATATAACTAATAAAATAAATTATTCAAATTTAAATATTAAAATAAAACCTTCATGAAATATTAATGAAACTTTTTAAAAAAAATATTTTTCATATAAAAAAATATTTTTTTATATCTTAATAAATTTAATTTTTTACTTATATATATACCTTTATATCCCATTTTAATTAAATATTTATTTTTTATATTATTACAAATATAATACATATTGTATAAATATTTATTTAAAATAAATAAAATTTTATTTTTTAAAAAAACAAAATTAATAATTTTAATAAATTTTAAAAAAATTTTTAATATTAAAGGTTTACGTCAAACATCTAAAATATTTAATATATACAAAAATATATAATATTTATTTTTTTTTTTATATTTAAAAATTTTCTTAAATATATAATATATATATTTAAATAATAAAAATTGTTTTTTAGATAAATTAAATCTATTACAAAAAAATAAAACATCATTTAAAATTTTTTTATTATTAAAAAAATTTTTAGATATTATAGAATACCTAAAAAAACAAAACAAAATTAATAAATTTATTCTAATATCTAATTTATTATTATTTAAATTATCAAAAATTAAATTAAAATTATATAATATTCTTTTAAATTTAAAAATATTAATTAATTCAGGATAAATAATTTTTAATGCATTACATTTATTTAATAAATAAAAATATAAAAATAAATTACCTTTTAAAATAACTTTTTTAGTTTCTAATCATATACGTTCATAAGTTAAATTTAATAATTCTCCAGAATTAACAATGTTTTTAATTAATTTAAAAGTTTTTTTATAAACATAAAAACCAAATTTATAATAAAAAGAATATATTTTAGCTAATCTTAAAACTCTTAATGGATCATCTGAAAAATATTTAGATATATGTTTTATAATACGATTGTTAATATCATTAATTCCATCATAAGGATCATAATAAATATTTTCATTAACATCATAAGCAATAGCATTAATAGTTAAATCTCTACGATATAAATCGTCTTTTAAAGTTATTTTTTTAGAAAAATTACATATAAAACCATTATATCCTTTACCATTTTTTTTTTCTTTTCTAGCTAAAGCATATTCTTCATTAGATATAGGGTGTATAAAAACAGGAAAACTACTTTTTATAGAGATAAAACCTAAATTAATCATTTTTTTATAACTACCCCCTACAACTACTCAATCTCTATCACGAATATCTAAACCTAAAAATTTATCACGTATTGATCCACCTACAAGGTAAAATTTCATTTATATATATTTTATATATTTATTTTTTTAAAAAAAATAATTTAGATTTATTATTATATATTAATTCATTATTTATTTCTTTAATAGATAAAATGGTAGATTTATCATATTTTAATTCTTTTAAATAATCATCTTTCAAAAATAATTGTATTTGTCTAGCACGAAAAGATGAAATTAAAACTAAATCAAATCTATTACCTATCTTTTTAATTATTTTTTGTAAAATAAAATTAAACATAATATTTTTCGAAATTCAAAACTTTTAAAATTTATTAGATATAAAAATATTAAAAATTTAAAAATATATCTTTATTAAGATATTTATATATTTTTTTATATTTACATATTCTATGATTTAAAATAGGAATATGTTTTTTTTTTCAATATAATTTAATATTTAAAAAATCTTCTATTTTATTAAATATATTAGGAATTATAGGAGATAAATATATACTAATAACACTAAAAATATTAACTATAGTTGTACAAAAATTATGTAATTCTTTTTTTTTCTTAATTATCTTACATATATGTCATGGTTTATAATTATTAATATATTTATTAATAATATTACTATATTTAGTAACTTCTAATAAAATTAAAAAATAATCATAATTAATATAATAATTATTAATTATATTTGATTTATTAACAAAAAAATAATAAAAATTTTCATCCAATAATTTATTGGATAATAAATTATTATAATATTTTTCTAAAAAAGGATAAATTCTAGAAATTATATTAATATACTTATTAATTAAGTCACAATTAATTTTTTTAATATAATCATTTAAACACAAATTAATATCTTTAATATTAAAAGATAATTTACTAGCAAAATAATATCTCAAAGAATCAGAATCTAAATATTTTAATCATTTTTCAGATGTAATAAAATTATTTTTAGATTTAGACATTTTAATTCCATTAATCTTTAAATGACCATGTACTATAATATTAGTTGGTTTTCTGAAATTTAAATTTTCTAACATAATAGGTCATAATAATCCATGAAAATATAAAATATCTTTGCCTATAAAATGATATACTTCATAATTACTATTAATATTTCAAAATTTATCAAATAAATTTAAATTATTATTATTACAAAAATATTTAAATACACTTAAATATCCTAAAGGAGCATCTAATCATACATAAAAATATTTATTATTTATATATTTGTTAGGTATTTTAAAACCAAAATAAGGACTTTCTCTAGAAATACTCCAAATATTTAAATTATTTTCTAATCAAAACAATAATTGATTTTTAACTTCTTTTTGTAAATTTATTGATATTATTCAATAATATAATATTTTTTTATACTTTTTAATATTTATAAATAAATTTTCTGTTTTTTTAAGTATAGGAGTAGAATTAGATAATACTGATATAGGATTAATTAATTCATAAGAATTATAAATTCTATGACAATTTTCACAAACATCACCATATTGGTTTTTTTCTCCACATCTGGGACAAGTACCTAATAATAATCTATCTGGTAAAAAAATATTTTTTTTAATATCAAAATATTGAAAATCTTTTTTTTTATATAATAATTTATTTTTATATAAATTATTTAATAACATTAAAGAATAAAAATAATTTAAATTACTATGAGTAGTATAAAATAAATTATGAGAAATATTAAAATTTATAAATTGTTTTTTATGATCTTTTAAAATATTTTTAATCATTAATTCAGGTAAAATATTTAATTTTTTAGCATTTAACATTATAGCTGTGCCATGTGCATCATCAGCACATATAAAATAAACTTTATTACCTATTAATTTCTGATATCTAACTCAAATATCAGCTTGTATTTGTTCTAAAATATGCCCCAAATGAATAGGTCCATTAGCATAGGGTAAACCACAAGTAACTAAAATATTTTTCATATAATATAATATAAAAATCGGCGAGAGAGGATTTGAACCTCCGACCCACTAGTCCCAAACCAGTTGCGCTACCAAACTGCGCCACTCACCGTAATAAAAAGGTGGTTAATGGGAATCGAACCCATGACATCCAGAACCACAATCTAGAGCTCTACCTAACTGAGCTATAACCACCATATATATATAATTATATATTATTATTTTTAAAAAAAATAATAATATATAAAATAAATTAATATCTTTTCATCATATTAAAAAAATCATTATTAGTTTTAGTCATAGATAATTTTTTAATCAAAAATTCCATAGCATCAATTTCACTCATAGGTTGAATAATTCTTCTTAATATCCAAATTTTTTGAAGTTCATTTAAAGAAGTTAATAATTCTTCCTTTCTAGTACCGGATCTATTATAATCAATAGCAGGAAATACTCTTTTTTCAGCTATTTTTCTTGATAAATGTAATTCCATATTACCTGTACCTTTAAATTCTTCATATATTATCTCATCCATTTTAGATCCAGTATCTATTAAAGCTGTAGCTATAATAGTTAAACTCCCACCTTCTTCTACATTTCTAGCAGCGCCAAAAAATCTCTTAGGACGATGTAATGCATTTGAATCTATTCCTCCAGTTAAAACTTTACCTGAAGATGGTACTACAGTATTATAAGCTCTAGCTAATCTAGTAATTGAATCTAGTAATATAACAACATTTTTTTTATGTTCTACTAATCTTTTAGCTTTTTCAATAACCATTTCAGATACTTGTATATGTCTTAAAGCTGGTTCATCAAAAGTAGAAGCTATTACTTCTCCCTTAACTAATCTATACATTTCTGTAACTTCTTCGGGTCTTTCATCAATTAATAATACAATTAATAAACATTCAGGATAATTATAACTAATACTTTTAGCAATATTTTGTAACAAAATTGTTTTACCTGCTTTAGGTGGAGCAACAATTAAACCTCTTTGACCTTTACCTATAGGGGAAGCTAAATCTAAAACACGAGTGGTAATATCATCTTTACTACCATTGCCTATTTCCATATATAAACGACAGTTAGTATGCAAAGGAGTTAAATTTTCAAATAAAATTTTATTTCTTACATTATCAGGTTTATCATAATTAATTTTATTAATTTTAAGTAAAGCAAAATAACGTTCAGTATCTTTAGGCGGACGAATTTTTCCAGAAATAGTATCACCTGTCCTTAAATTAAATCTACGTATTTGACTAGGGGAAACATAAATATCATCAGGCCCTGCTAAATATGAACTATCACAAGATCTTAAAAAACCAAAACCATCTTGTAAAATTTCTAAAACACCATTTCCAAAAATATCTTCACCACTTTTAGAGTGTTGTTTTAAAATAGAAAATATTATATCTTGTTTTCTCATTCTAGCTAAATTTTCTAAACCTATTCTTTTACCAAGAACAACTAATTTAGAAACCGACATATTTTTTAATCTAGTAAGATTCATAATAAATATTAATGAATTATTAATTATATATTAATTATTTTTAAAATATTAATTTGTGATTAAATGTAAATCTAAAAATTTAACTAATTCTTTTTTATTTAATAAACCTATTTTATAAGATATTAATATACCTTTATTAAATAATATTATTGTAGGTACACTATAAATATTATACTTTTTAATTATTAAATTAGATTTATTAACATTAATTTTAAAAAATTTTAATACATTTTTATAATTATTATAAATTTCAATTAATATATTAAAAAATAATTTACAAGGCCCACATCATTTAGAATAAAAAATTACTAATACATAACCTAAATAAGTTAATACTTTTTTATTAAATAAAACATCATTAATTTCTATTATATTATTCATAAAACCTCTATATCTAAATAATATCATATATTTAATAAAAATATAAATATTAATAATAAATAATATATATATATAAATTATTAATTTATATTTAAAATATACTAATATTAATTAGTATTTAATAATTAAAGGAAAAAATTTCAATGTTATATATATTTGAAATTAAAAAAAAAAAATTTATCAAAATAAATAAAATTATAAAAAAAAAAAAAAAAAAAATAAATTATTTATGAATTGATCTTATTAATCCTACAGAAAACGAAAGAAAATATATAAAAAATAAATTTAAACAAAAAATTATTACAAGACATAAATTATTTAATATTGAAGAATCAGCAAGATATTTTAAAGATAAAAATGGTATACATATACATTCATTTTTTTTTTATATAGATAATTATGAACATTTTAATAATATTACTGTAGCTTTTACCATTAAAAATAGTAAAATTTTTTCTTTAAGGGATATAGAACTCCCAGCTTTTCGTTTTTTTAGAATTAAAAATAAAAATAAAAAATTATTTAATTATAATTCATATAATTTATTATTAGATTTATTTGAAATTAAAATAGAACAATTAGCTAATGAAATAGAAAAAATATATAAAGATTTAGAATATTTAACATATATAATATTAAGAAAACAAAAAAATCAAGAATTTAATACTTCTATTACAATACTATCTCAAAAAGAAGATACTATATCTAAAATTAGAATATGTTTAATAGATACACAAAGAGCTTTAAATTTTTTAATTAGAAATAATATTTTAAATAATAATCAAAAAGAAAAATCTATAGAAATTATAAGAGATATAGAATCTTTATTTCCTCATAATGAATCTATGTTTAATAAAATAAATCTTTTGATAGATACAGCAATGGGTTTTTTAAATATTGAACAAAATAGAATTATTAAAATATTAACTATTATATCAATAATATTTTTACCATCTTCAATAATTACATCAGCATACGGTATGAATTTTTCATATATACCTGAATTAAAATTAAAATATGGTTATCCTATAACTTTATCAATAATACTTATAATAAGTATAATTTTTTATTTTTATTTTAAGATTAAAGAATGATTATAAAATTATTTATATAATATAATATTATATTAATATATTATTTAAATCTTTTTAAAATATATAAAATGATTAGACTAAGTAAATTCTATATAGGTCAACAAGTAAGACATAAATTATTAGGTTTTTTAGGAGTTATTATAGATATTGATTCAGAATATTCTTTAAAAAATAAAAATATTAATAAAGTAAATATTAATAATAATTTAAAAGAATCACCATGATATTATGTAATTATGGAAGATAATAATGGATATCCTATTTATATATATTTATCTGAAGAACAATTATCATGAGAAATAGAAAAAATACATCCTAAACAATTATCTTTAGATAAATTATCTAAAAAAATTAAAAAACAATTTAAAAAATCAAATTTAAAAAATTAAAATGACTATATTAGGTATAGGAATAGATATAATTAATATCAAAAGAATAAAGAATATTAATATTGATAAATTTTATAAAAAAATTTTAACTATTAATGAAATTAAAGAATATAAAAAAAAAAAAAATAAATACATATATTTAGCTAAAAAATTTTCTTCTAAAGAAGCAGCATCAAAAGCATTAGGAACAGGAATGAAAAATGGAATATATTTTAAAAATTTTGAAATTTATCATAATAAAAAAGGAAAACCTAAAATAAAATTTTTAAATAAAGCATTAGATTTAATAAAAAAATTAAAATATAATAAAATACATTTAAGTATTAGTGATGAAAAAAAATATATTCAATCAATAGTAATTATTGAAAAATAATTATAAAAATATAATTTAAAACTTATTATTAAATTAAAAAATTAAATTATATAACTATTATATAAAAAAAAATAAAAAATGAAAAATATAATAATAAAAGCTATAATTAAAAAAAAAAAAGGATCAAATTATAATAATAAAATTAGAAAAAAAAAATTAATACCAGCAATATTATATGGTAATAAAAAAGAAAATATTAGTATAATTATAAAACATGATGAAATATTTAATAAAATTATAAAATATCAAAAAAATAATAAAAAAATAATTTTTAAAATTAAATTTAAAAATAATTTAATAATTTCAAAAATTAAACATATACAAACACATCAATATAAAAATAAAATAATACATATAGATTTTATTTATTAAAATGGGCTGTACAGGATTCGAACCTGCGACCAATTGATTAAAAGTCAACTGCTCTACCTCTGAGCTAACAACCCCTTAAATATCATATAATAAATATATATTATTATAATTTTAAAAAAAAAACAATAAAAAATATAAAACTACTATAATATTATTAATTTTGTTAATAATTTATATATATGAATATTATATATGACAGTATAAAAAAAATATCAAAAAAATATAAAAATTTTTTAATAGCATTTAGTGGAGGTATTGATTCAACAGTTTTATTATATTCATTATGAAATATTAAGAAAAAAAAAAATATAAATATAAGAGCTATTCATATAAATCATAATATACTAAAAATATCTAAAAAATGAGAAGATCATTGTATTAATATATGTAAAAAACTAAAAATTAAATTAATTATAAAATCAATTAATATTATTAAAAAAAATAATTTAGAAAATAAATGTAGAGAAAAAAGATATTATTATTTTATAAAAAATTTAATTAAAAAAGAAATTTTATTAACTGCTCATCATAAAAATGATCAATGCGAAACAATATTATTATCTCTTAAAAGAGGAAGTGGATTGAATGGTTTATCAGGAATTAAAAAAAAAATAATTATAAAAAAAAAAATTATATATAGACCTTTACTAAAAGTAGAAAAAAAAGATATTTTTTTATATGCAATCAAAAATAAATTAAATTGAATTAATGATATAACTAATAAAAATTTAAATATAGAAAGAAATTTTTTAAGAATATCAATTATACCTAAAATAATTAAAAAATGACCACATTTTATTAAATGTGTATACAGAACCTCGAAAATATGCTTTCATCAAAATAAATTAATAAATAAATTATTAAATAAAAAATTTTTAAAAGTATTATATAAAAAAAAAATATTATTTTTTAATAAATTAATAAAATTTAAAAAACAAGAATTCTTTATTATAATTAGAAAATGAATTAAAATAAATAAAAAAAAAATGATATCTTATAAAAATATAAATATATTGTTTAAAATATTAAAAAAAAGCAAAAAAAAAACTTTAAAAATTATATTTAAAGAATTTTTAATTTATAAATACAAAAAATTATTATATTTAATAAATAAAACTTAATTTTAAATTAAATTAATTTAAATTTTAAATATATAAATAAATATTATTTTTTTAAAAAAATATTTTTATAATTTTTATATTTATGTAATAAATAATTAATTATTTCTTTTTTATTTATATATTTTATAATATTATTTAATCTATCTCTAAATTCAACTAAACCTAAAGATAATAATTTTTTACTAATAATTATAATATTAGGTATACCAATTACTTCTAAATCTTTTATCATTTCACCAAAATATAGCTCTCTATCGTCTATTAAGACTTCAATATTATTATTAATTAATATTTTATATATTCTAAAAGAAAAATCATATATTTTTTTAAATTTATATATATTAATAGGTAATATACCTAATTTAAAATGAGATATAGATAATGGAAATACTAATTTATTTTTATCACCATAATATTCTATTATTCCAAATAATAATCTAGTAATTCCTATTCCATAACTACCCATATAAATTTTTTTATTATTAAATAAATATTTTTTAATAAAAATTTTTGAATAACAATCCATTAAATTAAATATATGAGCTATTTCTATAGTTTTAATTTTAAATTTATTTAATTTAAAATTTATATTTTCTGAAACTAAAGAATTTAAATTATTACATAAATCATAAAATCCACTAATATTTATGTTTTTATATCAATTAATATTAATATATAAATAATTATTTATATTAGATCCAATAATAAAATTTTTTCAATTTAATAAACATTTATCAGCTATAATTTGATTTAAATATCCTCAAAAAGAAAAACTACTTCTATTTATATTAAATTTTTTTATTATAGATTTATTTGAAATAAATTTAATATATTTTACTAAAGGAAATATATTATTTAATTTTATTAAATTAATTTTATAATTAATAGGAATTAAAATAAATAAATATTTTTTATAATTTTTAAAATATAATTTAACCAAAATAGTTTTAATAAAATTATTATTTTTAATTAAATAAAATAATTTTTTTTTATTTATTCTAATTAATTTATTTTTTTTTTCTTTAATACTTACTTTTTTTTTTTTTTTAAAATATAATTTATTATCACCATATAAAGATTTAATATGAAATTCATGAGATATATTTCCACCTATATTTCCATTATCTGCTTTTTTATAAAAATAATTAATACCTATATAGTTAAAAATATTTTTATATATTTTAATTACTTTATTGTAAAAATTATATAAACATTTTTTAGAATAATGAAAAGAATATGCTTCTTTCATTATAAATTCTTTAGATCTTAAAATATTATATCTGGGTCTAATTTCATCTCTAAATTTAGTTTGAATTTGATAAAAAAAAAAAGGAAAATTATTATTTTTAAGTTCATTACCTATCATATAGGTAATAATTTCCTCATTAGTAGGAGATAAAATAAATAATTGTTTATTTCTATTATATAAATTAAATAATTCTTTACCATATAAATGGTATCTATTACTTTTTTTAAATAAATAATCATTTTGTAAAATTGGAATATATAATTCAATACCATTTAATTTATTCATATAAAATTTAATAATATTAATTATATTAGAAATTATTTTATAACCATTAGGTAATCATATATATATTCCTGAAGATAATTTTCTTATTAAACCTGCTTTAAACATTAAATTATAAACATAATTATTAGTATTATAATTATTTTTACATGTAAATAAAAAATATTTATTAGTTTTCATTTTTTTTATAAATTAATATATAATTAATTTAAAATTTTAATTAATTTAAATTAGCTCCACCTAATATATGTAAATGTAAATAATTTATTTCTTGTCCAGCATTTTTATTACAATTTATAATTATTCTATATCCTGATTTATTTATTTTTTTTTCTTTAACTATAATAGGTATATATAAAAACATTTTATTTAAATAAATTATATTATTTTTATTAATATAATTTAAATTTTTAATATATATATTAGGTATTATTAAAATATGTATAGGAGCTTTAGGATTAATATCATTTAATACAGTAATATATTTATTTTTATATATTAATTTAGATTTTATTTCACCACTAACTATTTTACTAAAAATATTATTTTTCATAATAATAATTTAACATATTAATATAAGATATATTAATAATTAAATATAAATTTTATTTTTTAAAAAAATATATTAAATTAATAATAATTATATTGATATATAACAATTATTATTTTATTATATTATTATATATAAAATTATTACAAATATATAAAGGCTTATAGCTCAGTGGTAGAGCACACCCCTGATAAGGGTGAGGTCAGTGGTTCAAATCCTCTTAAGCCTAAATTGAATGAGGGGGGTATAGTTTAATCTGGTAGAACGATGGTCTCCAAAATCATAAGTTAAGGTTCAAATCCTTCTGCCCCTGTATTATTTTTTTTTAAAAAAAAATAAAATTTTAAATATGAAAAAAAATATAAATTTATTTAATAAAATTAAAAATTATATAGATATAAAAATTAATACAATACTAAAAAATCACAATGGATTTATAAAATTAATAGATATAGATGAAAATAATAATATTATTATAAAATTTTATGGAAAATGTAAAACATGTATAGTTCAAATAAATACATATAAAAATATAATTACTAAAAAAATAAAAGAAAAATTTCCTAAAATTAATAAAATAATTAATTTAAATACGTAAAATATAAGAATTCAATACAGTATTAATTTTAATTAAATTTCCTTTATTAATAAATAAAGGAACTTTAATTATTAAACCTGTACTTAAATAAGCAATTTTATTATTTGTATTATTATTTCTATTTAAAATAAAAGATGTTTTAATAACTTTTATATTAATATATTTAGGTATTATTATTTTTATAGGTTTATTATTTCAAAAAATAATTTTATAAATATTATTTATACATATAAAACTTTTATTTTTAATAATAATATTATTATTAATATTAATTTGACTTAAATTATTAATATTTATAAAATATCAAATATCTTTATAATTATATAAATAATTATAATTATCAATATATATGTTAGCTTTTTTAATATTATTATTATATTTAAAATTTTTATTAATTAATTTATCATTAATTAAATTTTTAATTTTAGTTCTTATAAAAGAACGACCTTTACCTGGATGTATAAAATCTACAAATTCTATTATATAAGGTTCATTAGAATAAATTATTTTATTACCTATATAAAAAATATTTTTAATATTTTCATTCATATTAATTTTTCTTAAAAAAAATAAACTATATTATATCAAATTTAAAAAAATAAAAAATATAAATTTAAATATATTATAATATATATATTTAATTATAAATAAATATATTTAGGTATTTA
This sequence comes from Candidatus Stammera capleta, assembly GCA_036689275.1. Lineage (GTDB taxonomy): Bacteria > Pseudomonadota > Gammaproteobacteria > Enterobacterales > Enterobacteriaceae > Stammera > Stammera capleta_AA. The sequence continues at coordinate 255,347 of CP144780.1, forward strand.
TATGAAATATAATATAGAAACAAAAATAAATAATAATAATAAATATGATTGTATAATATTATATATATTTAAAAATAAATTAATTAAAAATATAAAACTAAATGATAAAGAAAAAAAAAATATATTTAATAATATTAATTTATATAGATATAAAGGTGAAAAAAATTCATATATATTAATTAAAAATGAAATATTTAATAATATTAATTATATATTAATAATAGGGTGTGGAAAAAAAAAAAAAAATAATAGTAAAAAATTTATTAAAATTATTAAATATTCTTTAAAAATTATAAAAAAAAAAAAATTTAATAATATACTTTTGACATTAAATAATATAAAAATTAAAAATCAATATTGAAAAATATTTAATATAGTTAAAAAATTTGAAGAATTAAATTATAATTTTAATAAATTTAAAACTAATAAAATAAATAATTATAATAATATAAGTATTAATTTTCTAATTAAAAATATAAAAAAAATAAAAAAATCTAAATTAGCAATTAATAATGCATTAATAATATCTAAAGGAATAAAAATAACTAAAGATTTATCTAATACACCATCTAATATATGTAATTCTATATACATATTAAAAAAAATCAAAAAAAACATTAAAAGTAAATATATAAATATTTCATATTTATCTAAAAAAAAAATGATAAATCTAGGAATGGAAGCTTTTTTGTCTGTTAATAAAGGATCATTAAATAAACCTATTACTATAATTATTAATTATAAAAAAATAAATAATTTAAAACCAATAATTTTAATAGGAAAAGGTATTACATTTGATACAGGAGGAATATGTATTAAACCATCAACTAATATGTGAGAAATGAAATATGATATGTCAGGAGCTTCTAGTATATATGGAATAATGTATATAATTTCAAAATTAAAATTAAATATAAATGTAATAGGTATTTTAGCATGTGCTGAAAATACTATTAATGAAAATTCTATTAAACCAGGAGATATAATAAAAACATATTCTAAAAAAACTATAGAAATTATTAATACAGATGCTGAAGGTAGATTATTACTATGTGATATATTATCATATGTAAATATTTTTAATCCTAAGTATGTAATAGATATAGCAACATTGACTGGATCATGTATAGTTGCGTTAGGAAAAAAAATAAGTTGTTTAATAAGTAATAATAAAAAATTATCTAAATATTTATTATTATCAAGCAAACAAACTAAAGATTATTTATGAGAGTTACCTTTATTTAATAAATATAAAAAATATTTAAAATCTAATTTTGCTGATATAAAAAACTGTTCAGAATATCCTTATGGAGGTACTATAATTTCAGCTTGTTTTTTATCTTATTTTACTAAAAAATATAAATGAGCACATATAGATATAGCGGGAACATCTTATAATAAAAAAGGATCAACAGGTAGACCTATAGAATTAATAATTAAATTTCTAATAAATATTATTAAAAAAAAAAAATAAATGAAAAATAAATATAAATTATTTAATAAAGAAAAAAAAATATATAATTATTGAAAAAAAAATAATTTATTCAAACCCAAAATTAAAACTAAAAAAAAAAATTTTTCTATAATTATGCCTCCTCCTAATATCACAGGAAACTTACACATTGGACATGCTTTTCAACAAACTATAATAGATTTTATAGTTAGATATAATAAATTAAATAATAAAAATGTTATTTGATTAATGGGAACTGATCATGCTGGTATAGCTACTCAAATTTTAGTAGAAAATTATATTAAAAAAAAGAAAAATAAAAAAAAAATAAAAATAATTAATGAAATATGAAAATGAAAAAAAAAATATGAAAAAAAAATTAATAAACAAACTGAATCTATGGGAAGTTTAGTAGATTGAAGTAGAACTTGTTTTTCTTTAAACAAAAAATTTACTTATGCAGTAAAAACAGCATTTATTAAATTATATAATAATAATCTAATATATAAAAAAAAAAAAATTATTAATTGAGATATTAAACTTCAAAAAGTTGTATCAAATTTAGAAATAAATATTAAAAAAAAAAAAATAAAAAAATTTTATATTAAATTTAAATTATTTAAAATTAATAAATATATTATTATAAAAATAAAAGAACCAGAAAAAATTTTAGGTATTACCTATATATTAACTAATAATATTAATAATAAATATATTAATAAATATTTAATTAATCCTATTACTAATAAATTAATTAAAATTATTTATTATAATTTTAGTAAAAAAAAAAATAAATATAAAGCCATAATACCTGGTCATAATAAAAAACATTATAATTTATCTCAAAAAAAAAAACTTAATATAATTAATATATATAATAAAAAAGGTATTATTAATAAATGTATTATATATACATATAAATTTATAAAAATTAAAGTAATAAATTTTAATAAATTAAAATTTAAAAAAAAAATTAATTATTTATTAGTAAGAAAAAAAATTATTAATTTATTTAAAAAAAAAAAAATTATATACAAAATAAAAAAAGAAATTAATTCTATTAAATTAAGTAATAAAAGTAATTCAATTATTTTAAATATATTAATTGATCAATGATATTTAAAAACCTCAATATTATCTAAAAATAGTATAGAAATAATTAAAAATAATAAAATAAATTTTTATCCTAAAAAATATAAAAAATTATTTTATTCATGAATTAATAATACTAAAGATTGATGTATATCACGTCAAATATATTGGGGACATAAAATACCTATATGATATGATTTAAAAAACAAAAAAGAATACGTAGGATACAATATAAAAGATATTAAAAAAAAATATTCAAATGTTAATACTGAAAAATTAATACAAGATAAAAATGTTTTAGATACATGATTTTCATCATCTCTATGAACTTTTGCATCATTAGGTTGACCTAAAAAAACTAAAGAATTTAATTTATTTCATCCTATTAGTTTAGTAATAAGTGGTTTTGATATAATGTTTTTTTGAATAATTAAAATGATTATAATGACATCTTATTTAATAAAAAACAAAAATAAACCTCAAATACCTTTTAAAAAAGTATTTATTACTGGTTTAATAAAAGATGAAAATGGTAAAAAAATGTCTAAATCATTAGGAAATGTTATAAATTTATCTGATTTAATTAAAGGAATTACTTTAAAAAAATTAATTAAAAAAAGAACAAAAAATTTACTTAAAGAAAATAATATTAATTCTATTATTAAAAACACTAAAAAATATTTTCCTAATGGAATTAAAAAAAATAATATAGATACAATTAGATTTACATTATTTTCTATGATTACTACTACATTAAATATAAATTTTAATTTAAATAAATTAATTTATGGATATAATTTTTGTAATAAATTATGAAATGTTAGCTTTTTAATATTAAACAATATGATAAATATTAAAAAAAATATAAATAAATTTAAAAAAAAAATTAAAATTAATAAATTAAATTTAATTGAAAAATGAATTATATATAAATTCAATAAATTATTTAAAAATTATAAAAATAATATAAAATTATTTAAATTAAATTTAATACATAATTTAATTTTTAATTTTTTAAAAAAAAATTTTTGTAATTGATATATAGAAATTATAAAATTAATTGATTTAAATATATATAATAAAAATTTTTTATTTATAATTTTTAAAAAAATTTTAATAATATATCATCCAATAACACCTTATATAACAGAATATATATGATTAAAATTTAATAATAATTCTATATTAAATGAAAGAATCAATAAATTTAAAATTAATATTAATAATTTATATTATTATAAAAAAATATTTGATATATTTAAAAATATTATAATTTTAATAAGAAAAATTAAAAAAAAAATTAATAAAATTTTCATATTAAATATAAAAAATCTAAATATAAAAAAAATTATAAAAAATAATATAAATATATTTAATATAATTAATATTAAAAAAGTTTATTTTGGTAAAAAAAAAAATTTCTTAAAATTATCTAATAAAAATAAATTTTCTAAAATTATTTTAATAAAAAAAAACATATATATATCATACTTTTTATAGCGAGTAACGGGATTTGAACCCGTATCTTTAGCTTGGAAGGCTAATATAATAACCTTTATACAATACTCGCAATTTATTAAAATGGTGAGAGAAGGATTTGAACCTTCGAAGTCAATGACAACAGATTTACAGTCTGTCCCCTTTAACCACTCGGGAATCTCACCATATTTAAATAAAAATGCCGGCTACCGGAATCGAACTGGTGACCTACTGATTACAAGTCAGTTGCTCTACCTATTAAGCTAAGCCGGCTTTAAATAACTCAATGGAGTTAAGCGGATTTGAACCGCTAACCTTCTGATTGCAAAACAGATGCTCTACCATTGAGCTATAACCCCTATCCATTAATTAAATTAAAATTATTTAATTAAAATTTTTTTAAAACTATCTATAACAGTAATTTTATCATAAATACATTCTAAAAAACCTTTATATACATAAAAATTATATATTTTTTTTTCATATATATATAAATTACATTTTTTTAAATATAATATTAAAGGAATATGTTTTTTATAAATTTCAAAATTACAATTAAAATTATTCACTTTTATAAATTTTATTTTATTATTATTATAAATAGTATTATTTTTATTTATTATTAAAATACTTAAGCTCATATTATTATTTAATATTTTTTTTTTTAATATTAATTTTTTTATATATTTCTTTAATATCACCTATCATATAAAAACAATTTTCTGGAATATCATCATATTTTCCTTCTAATATATTTTTAAAACCTAATATATTTCTTTTAATAGGTACATATTTTCCTGGTAAATTAGTAAAAATTTCACTTACATAAAAAGGTTGAGATAAAAACCTTTGTATTTTTCTAGCTCTTGCAACTAATATTTTATCATTTTCAGATAATTCATTTATTCCCATTATAGAAATAATATCTTTTAATTCTTTATATTTCTGTAAAATTTTTTTAACTGATAAAGCTACCTTATAATGTTCTCTACCTACTATATTTATATCCAATTGGTTACTAGTTGATAATAAAGGATCAACAGCTGGATATATTCCTGAAGAAGCTATTTGTCTATCTAAAACTATAATGGAATCTAAATGAGTAAAAGTAGCAATAGATGAAGGATCACTTAAATCATCAGCAGGAACATATATAGCTTGTATTGAAGTTATAGAACCATTGTTATTAGAACATATTCTTTCTTGTAATATACCCATTTCTTCAAATAATGTAGGTTGATATCCTACTGAAGAAGGCAACCTACCCAATAATGTAGATATTTCAGTTCCAGCTAATATATATCTATATATATTATCTATAAAAAATAAAACATTATTTCCTTCATCACGAAATTTTTCAGCTATAGTTAATCCAGTTAAAGCTACTCTAAATCTATTCCCAGGTGGTTCATCCATTTGACCATATACTAAAGAAACTTTATTTATTACTTTAGACTCACACATTTCATTATAAAAATCATAACCTTCTCTAATTCTTTCACCTACTCCAGTAAAAACAGAATAACCATCATGTTTAACAGATATATTTCTTATTAATTCCATCATATTTACAGTTTTACCCACACCCGCACCACCAAATAAACCAATTTTACCACCTTTTAAAAAAGGACAAATTAAGTCAATAACTTTAATTCCTGTTTCTAAAATTTTTTGAGAATTAGATAAATTTATATATTTAGGTGGATCATTATATATAGATCTATATTCTCTTGAATATATTTTTTTTTTACCATCTAAAGGTTTACCTAATACATTTATTATTCTTCCTAATAATTCCTTACCTACAGGTATAGATATTTTTTTTTTAGAATCTATAACTAATAAACCTCTATAAAGATTTAATGTAGATCCCATAGCTATTGTTCTTACAATATTTTCATCTAAATAATTATGAACCTCTAATGTTAAAATTTTTTTATTATTTTTAATAACATATAAAGCATTAAGTAATTTAGGAACATAATTATAATTAAATTTTACATCAATTATAGTACCTAATATTCTAATTATAAATCCTCTTCTTTTATACATAAGATAAACCATTAAATTATAATGTAGATATTAATTCTATAATTTCTTTAGTAATATTAAATTGACGTAATTTATTATAAATTAAATTAATTTTTTTATATAAATTATTTGAATTTAATGATGCATTTTTCATAACTGATATTCTTGAATAATATTCAACTACAATATTATTTAAAATATAATATATAATATTAGAATTTATATATTCAAAAATAACTTTATTAAATAAAATATGCTTATTACTTTCATATATATAATTTATTTTATTAAATTTATTAATGTTATTTATTGGTAATATTCTATTTATTAATATATTATTATTTAAATTATTACTGGAAATATATATTATAGTATTAATATTTTTACTATAAAAATGAATAATTTTATTAGTAATATATTTATATATATTTTTAAACTTATTATCTGAAATATTTTCTTTTAAAATTATAAAATTAATTTTATTTAAATTTAATAAATTAATTAAATTATTATTTTTTCTACCTAATAAAAAAAAATAAATTTTTTTATTTGTATATTTTTTTTTTTTAATATGTAATATAATATTTTTATATAAATTTAAATTTAAATTTCCACATAAACCTTTTTCAGTTGAAATTACTAAATATAAAATATTTTTAATATAAAAATCTTTATTTAAAAAAAAAATATTGTTTTTAAAATCTAAATTATTTAATAATTTAATAAAAAAATTTCTATAATACATATAATTAATAAATTTTTTATATAATAATTTATATTTAAATATAGAAATCATTTCCATACATTTAGTAATTTTATATATATAATTTACAATATTTTTTTTTTTTTTTAAATAATTTTTATTTATCAAAATAAATCTCCAATTAAAATATCTTATATATTAAAATTTTCTTTTTTAAATTTATTAATTATTCTTTTGAATTGATTAATAATTTTATTATTTCATTCACCATAATCATTAATTTTCTTCTTTAAAAAATAAAACTTATTTTTAATATAAAAAAATAACTTATTTTCAAAAGATGAAATTTCATTAATATCTATATCATCTAAATAACCATATTTTAAACAAAAAAATATCAATGTTTGTTTAAACAATGACAAAGTATAATATTGATCTTGTTTTAAAATTTCTATTATTTTTTTACCATAATTTATTTGATGAATAGTATTTATATCTAATTCATTTGAAAATTGAGAAAATTTTGAAATTTCATAATATTGAGATAGTAAATTTTTTAAATTACCACATAATTCTTTCATTATTTTAGTTTGAGCTGAAGAACCTATACGAGATATTGATATACCTGAATTAATAGCTGGTTTTATACCCAAATTAAATAAATCAGAATCTAAAAATATTTGTCCATCTGTAATAGATATAATATTAGTTGGTATATATGAAGATATATCACCCTCATAAGTTTCTACTATAGGTAAAGCTGTTAAAGACCCTGATAAATTATCTTTTTTATAATTATAATTATATTTTTTAATAAATTTATAATTTACATATGCTGCTCTTTCTAAAAGTCTAGAATGCAAATAAAATATATCTCCTGGATATGCTTCTCTACCTGGATTTCTACGTAATAATAAAGATATTTGTCTATATGAAATAGCATGTTTAGATAAATCATCATATATAATTAATACATCTTCACCCATATTTCTAAAATATTCAGCTATTGAACAACCTGAATATGGAGATATATATTGAAATATCGCGCTATCCGAGGCAGTAGATACTACTACACAAGTATAAGATAAAGCTCCATAATATTTTAATTTTTCAACTATATTATTTATAGATGAAATCTTTTGACCTATAGAAACATAAACACATTTAATATTTAAATTACGTTGATTAATAATTATATCTATTACTAAACTAGTTTTGCCTGTTTTTCTATCTCCTAATATTAATTCTCTTTGACCTAATCCTATAGGTATTATACCATCTATGAATTTATAACCTGTACATAAAGGTCTATTAATATATCTTCTATCTATAATAGAGGGGGATTTATATTCTATAGGATAAATATCATCAGTATTAATAACACCTTTACCATCTATAGGTATACCTAAAAAATTAACTATTCTACCTAACATATTATATCCTACAGATACACTTAAAATCTTATTAGTATTTTTAACTAACATACCAACTTTAATATTAATATAAGAACATAAAGGTAAAACATTAACTGAATATTCATTTAAATCAAAAACTAAACCATAACCAATATTATTTGGAAATTCTATTAATTCATTTAAAAATACTTTAGATAATCCGGAAATTTTTATAATTCCATCTATTATAGATATAATTTTACCTTGATAATAAATATCAATTTCATTTTTTAATTTAGATATTTTTTCTTGAATTAATTCATTTATTTTATTAAATTCAGGTAACATTTTTGACACTCTTTAAATTAATATTTTAAGTAAAAATTTATTTTTTTTATTTCTTTTATTAAACTTGCATCTATTATTAAATCATTAATATATATTTTAAAACCAGCAATAATATTTTTATCTTTCTTTAAAAAAAAATAAATTTTTTTATTATAAAATTTACTTAATATTATTTTTTTAATCAAATTCATATTATATAAATTTATATTATTAGCACTATAAATAATAACATTTATAATTTTTTTATTTTTAATATAATTTTCAATAAATTTATGATAAATTAAATTTATATTTTTTAACATATTTTCATATAAAATATTTTTTAAGAAACTTTTCATATATAAATTAATTTTTATATTAGAAGAAATTAAATTATATATTTCTTTAAAACATTTTATTTTATTTATATTTATAAAATTTATTAAAAAATTATTTTTACTTATTATAATTAAAAATTTTAAAAATTTTTTTCATTTAATAAAATTATTAAATTTATTTCTTATATATATTAAATTTCAAATATAACAAGAATATTTATAAGATATATAATTTATATTTAACATATTTAAATTAAAATTATAAATTTATTTTATTTTTTTTTAATAATTTATTAATTAAATTATTATCTAAACTTTTATTAAAAGAATTTTTAGTAATTTTAATTAATATTTTATTTAATATTATAGAAATATTGTTATAAAATTCATTATACATATTTTTTTTTTTATTTTTAATATTTAATTTGGCTTCAAATAATTTATTTTTATATTCATATATAGCTTTTTTTTTAGCTTTTTTAATTATAAAAGATTCTTTATTGTATGCTTCTGCAATTATATTAGATGATATTTTTTTATTTTTTTTAATTATTTTGTAAATTCTTTTTTTTAGTATTAATATTTTTTTTTTCATTATATTAATTCTATTATTTTTAAATAAAATTTCTTTTTCTCTTTTTTCTATAATATCTATAATATAAGGTCAAATATATTTTTGACAAAATATAATATGAATAATAAATATTATTGTTTGTACTATAAAAGTAATATTAATTTCCATAAACTATTAAAATGATAAATTATTTAATAACAGAAAAAATAATATATAAACTTAAACCTATTATAATCATTGGAATTGCATCTATTAAACCAATAACAATAAAAAATTGATTACGTAATAATGATACTAAACTGGGTTGTCTGGAAACACTATTTAAAAATTTTCCACCTAATATACCTATTCCTATTGAGGCACCTATAGAAGCTAACCCCATCATTATAGCAGTTGATATATATAAAAAATTATTATGCATATTTTAATACTCCTAATTTTAATATTTATTTTATGATATATATATTATAGTTAATATCATAAATATAAAAGACTGTAAAAAAGAAATTAATATATGTAAAAATATTAATGGTATAGTAAATATTCATTGTAATCATAAAGGTATAAAGAAATATGATAATATAAAAATTATTTCTCCTGAATAAATATTTCCTAATAATCTTAAAGATAAAGATATTATTTTAGAAAAATAATTAATAATTTCTAAAATTATATTTAATGGTATTAAAAATTTATTATTAAAAGGATGATACAAAATATTATTAATAATATTTATGTAATCTAATGTATATAATTTATATAAAAAAATTAAAAATAAAGTAGTAATAGATATTGAAAAAGTAAAATTTATATCACTAGATGGTACTATAATAAAATATTTTCAATTAAATATTTTATATACTATATAAGGTATTATATCTACAGGTAAAATACCAATTAAACTAGTTATTAAAATTCATGTAAATGTAGAAAATGCTAATGAAAATACAAATTTATTTTTTTTACCATAAATATCTATTACATTTTGATATACAAATAATATAATGATTTCTAATAATAAATTTATCATATTTAATTTATATTTATTTTTAATATTAATACTATATTTAATAAATATAAAAAATAAAATACTTAAAAAAATTGATATTAGAAATGTATCAAGATTTAAATTTCAAAATGAATACTTATTATATGAATTATTTAATAATTTAAAATTAATTAAATCTAATCTTAAATGTGTTAGATGATGGTTTATATAATTATTAAACAATATAAATTTTAAAAAAAAATTTTTTATCATATTAAATTTTTAGAACATTATAATTTATTTTTTTTAATAAAAAATAAAATATTAATTATAGATACTGGTGTGATTCCAGATATTTTATATGCATCATTTAAATTTTTTGGTTTATATTTCTTTAATTTATATATTATTTCTTTAGATAATCCTGAAATTAAATTAAAATTTAAATTTTTAGGAATTATAATTTTTTTATATATATTAAATTTATTAATTTCTCTTTTTTGTTTTTTTAAGTATCCATTATATTTAATTAAAATTTCTGTTTCTTTAATAAATTTTTTTTTAAATTTATATTTTTTAAAAATATTGCTTTTTATAATTTCAAGTAATGTAATTGAATAATTAGATATTAATGATTTTATACTAATATATCTATTTTTTTTTTTTTTAATATTATATATTTTATTAATATTATAAATTTTATTTACTAATATATTTTTATTTTTAAAAAAAGAATAATTATCTTTAATAATATTTATTTTTTTTTTAAAATATTTTCATTTTTTTTTATTAATTAAATTTAATTTATATCCGTATGGAGTTAATCTATAATCTGCATTATCTTCCCTTAAATATAATCTATATTCTGATCTAGATGTAAACATTCTATATGGTTCATCAATACCTTTATCACATAAATCATCTATTAGAACACCTATATAAGAATAGTTACGTTTAGGTATAAAAAAATTTTTATTATTAATTTTTAAACCTGCGTTTATTCCTGCTATTAATCCTTGAGCTGCTGCTTCTTCATATCCAGTAGTTCCATTAATTTGTCCAGCTAAAAATAAATTTTCTATTATTTTACTTTCTAAATTTTTATTTAAATCTTTAGGATCAATATACATATATTCTACTGCATATCCTGGTTGAATTATTTTCGCTTTTTCCATACCCTCAATACTATTTAAAAATTTATATTGAATATTAAGTGGTAAACTAGTTGAAATACCATTAGGGTAAATAATATTATTATATAAACTTTCAGGTTCTAAAAATATATGATGATTCATTTTTTTATTAAATTTAATAACTTTATCTTCTATTGAAGGACAATATCTAGGTCCTATACCAATAATTTTACCATTATATAATGGACTGTATTTTATGTTTTTTTTAATAATATTATGTGTATTTTTATTGGTATATGTTATATAGCATTCAATTTGAGGTAATTTATTAAATTTATTAAATTTTTTATAGAAAGAAAAAGAATTTATATCATCACCTTTCTGTACCTCTAGTTTATTAAAATTTATAGTTTCTTTTTTAATTCTAGGAGGTGTACCAGTTTTTAGATATTTTATATTAAAAGGATATTTTTTAAGAAATATAGATAATTTTTTAGAACTATGATCATTAATTCTTCCTCCATAAAAATATTTATTTCCTATAAATATTTTAGAATCTAAAAAAGTACCTGTTGTTAATATTACTATTTTAGTAAATATTTTTCTTTTAGTTGTCTCCACCCCAATAATAATATTTTTATTAATTATTAAATTTATTACTTCATCTTCATATATAGTAAGATTATTTATATTTTTTATAATATTATAAACATTTAATTTATATATTTCTTTATCTATCTGTGCTCTAGTAGATCTTACCGCATCACCCTTGCTAGAATTTAATATTTTATATTGTATACAAGATAAGTCAACCAATTGTCCCATCAATCCACCTAAAGCATCTATTTCTTTTACTAAATGACTTTTACCTATTCCGCCTATAGAAGGATTACATGACATTTCACCTATTTTATTTTTATTATATGTAATTAATAAAACCTTTTTAACTAATTTAGTTGATATATAAGCAGCTTCTATACCTGCATGCCCCCCTCCAACAATTATAATATCAAAATGCATATAATACCTTTATTATTAAATAAATAATTTATTATTATATATTATTATTTTGTTAAAAACAAATAATATATTTTTTAAGTATTGTAAATATATTTATTGTTATTTAATAAAAAATTAATTATAATAGTTTATTAAACCTTTATTATTAAATAATGTTAATTATTAATTAAATTTAAATGAGTTAATATGAATAAAAAAAAATTTTCATAATAGATTGTAATATATATATATATAGATCATTTTATGTAATTAATTATAAAAAAAAAAAGATCAATTTTAGGAAATCATTTTATATATTTT
>CP144781.1:0-6892 GCA_036689275.1 Candidatus Stammera capleta
ATTAAAAATTATTAAAATTAAAAATATTAAATAAAATATTTTAAAATTTAAAAATGAAAAATAAAATTATTAGAGGAATTAATATATTTTGATATTATAAAAAAAAAAAAAAAATATATAAATTTAAAAATTATATTAAATATGTTAATAATATTCAAATAACATGAAAATATAATTTTTTATCATTTAAAAATATTATATATATAATTAATAAAAATAATATATCACTAACTATAAATTTAATATTTACTAAAAAAAATTTTAATAAAAATCTAAAATTAATCAAAATATTATCAAAAAGAAAAAAATATTATATAAAAATTTGTTTAATTTCAAATAATCATATATATGATTGATTTTTATTAATTAATAAAATATTATTTTTTATTAAAATGAATAAAATAAATAATTTAATAATAATTAATTATCCTCTAAATAAGATAGGTTATCCAAATAATATAATATTAAATTCTATTAAGAAAATATTTAAAAATAAAAAAAATATATTATCTATAAATATAGATAAAATTAAATACAATAAAATAAATAATATTATACAATTATTAAATTGTATGATTAATAATAAAATTAAAATATGTATAGATAAAATTAATTATATAAATAAAATACAATTATTATTAAATTTTTGTCAAAAAAAAAAAATTGGATGATGAACAATTCCTAATAAAAAAATTAAACATATTAATAAAAATAACTATTTCAAAAATAAAAAAATTAAATTTACAATTATAAATTGTAAAAATGGTATAAGACAAACTTCAATAAAATAATATATTTTAAAACCCTACATACTATGTAGGGTTTTAAAACAATTAACTTACTTTATTTAAACTATTTATAAATTGGACAAGAATTACCAGTAGCATTTTCATTTATACTACCTTTTATAGTAACATTTACTTTTTTAAAAGTAGAACCTTTTTTAATACTTACATTAGTAAATGTAACTTGTATATTATTCCCTTTTAAACCATTAAAAATAAAATTACCAGGAGTTAATACCTTAACTGAATTAAAATTTATATCTTTAAATTCAGGTATTTTATTTCCTTTAGCATTTTTATTATAAAACATATCTAAATATATAGGATTTTTTACATCTTTAATACAAATATTTTTGTAAATTATTCCACTTACTAATCCACCTCTAGATATATCACTTTTAATACGTAATCCACTAGTAGTTCCATTCATAGATAAATTATTAACTAAAACATCATTAACTTTACCTGAAGTTTCACTACCTATTGACATACCATGTCCTTTACCAAAATCATTATTTATAATTGATATATGAGATGTAGGTTGATTAGAAGCTTTAATTGCTATATTATCATCTCCAGTACTAATATATGAATGAGTAACAGTAACATTAGATGATGATCCTGGATCAATACCATCAGTATTACGAGCATCCGCAGGAGTATTAATATTTATTCCCCAAGCTGTAAATCCATTAACATTAGTTAATGCAACATGAAAATTAGGAGAGTTTTTTATAAATATTTTGTAAAGAATAAAATTTTTTGAATTTCTTATTTGAATTAATCTAGGTACATTTTGTGACTTATTTTCTTTTTGTGCTTCACTAGCTAAATTCCACCAAGTTTTATTACTTCCTTTCATAATGGAATTTCCTTGACCATCAATTATTCCTTGTCCATATATACCACTGTTAACAGAATTATTAACTGTTATAAAAGGATTACATCCTCTACCATTATTGTCTAATGTACCACATTTATGATTACCATTATCATATAATGTAGGATCAGGTATAGCTGATAAAACAACACCTTTATCTATTAATAATCCTCCATTAGAAGGAATATTTAATGGACCGGAATAAAAATGAAAAATTTTATCGCTAGTTGATTTAAGTTCAACAACTTTATTTTGTTTAGCACATTTATTAATTCAACTTTGAATTAAACTAGTATTATTTTTATCATTAGCTTTTAATACAAAACAACTAGCAGGATTTACAGGTTCTTTTACATTACGTGTATCTCCTGTAGACATAGCTGTATTAATAGCTAATATACTCATTATTATAAAATACAAACTATTTATTTTTTTCATATAAATCCTATAAAAACCTTTATTAATAAAGTAAGCTAACAAAAAAAATTTATTTAAAACTGTAATTATAATAACATAATTTTTAAATTTTATAAATAATTTTAAATAATATTTATAAAGTTTCCAACGTATAAACACCATTTAAAAACCGCATAAATACCATCTAAAAACCGTATAAACACCATCTAAAAACCGCATAAATACCAGCTAAAAAAAAAAAACATGTTAAAAAAAGTACTGATCTCTCAGAAGAATTGAACACTTTTTTTTAGCCTACATGTATTACATGTATTACATGTATTTACATGTATTAGTAAAAAATAATAAAAAAATAATTATTTTATATAAGGTATATGAGGATAACTGTACTTCAATTTCAAACCTAAACTTAAAATATTAAAATTTAATTGAGGATAAAAGTAATGAATATATTTCAACTTTTTAAGAAATTCAACTTTGAAATTTGATAAACCTTTACGAGAATTTTTATAATTAGAACCAAATTGATACTTTAAATTTTCTCATGGAATTAATATAAATTTTTTATTTTTTATTATTCTCGCCCTTCAAGTTAATCATATATATATATCTAAAGCTAAGGGGGATCTGATACTTTTAATTAACCTTAAATCTACAGGTAAAGAATTATATTTAACTTTTTTATAAAATTCTTTTGAAAGAGTAATATTGCTCTTTCAAAAAGAATTATTTTTTTTTCAAGAAAATAAACCATTATTAACAATTGTTAAATTATTAAATTTATGTGTATCATCTTTTTCATAAGTTAAAGATATAGTAGAATGAAATAATCTTATTATTTGATTTCTTACTCTCCTTATAGTTCCATTTAATCCTCCAGTAACTGAAAAACCTAATTTTCTTAAAAATTGATTTTGGTTTTTACCTAAATATATAATTGGAGATTTAGTTAATTTTGCTTCTGTACATAATCAAATTATTATAATTCTAGGAATAATCCCATAAGGTAAACCATATTCAGGATCAGCAATAATTTTTAATGATGTATATCCATTAGATCTTTTAAAAAATGTAGAATTTATATTAGAATGTGGTATAGAAGTACTAGCTAAAAAACTAGTAATATACCCTATTGATTTTGTTCTTTTTGCTTTTTTAGTATTTATATTTCATTTATTAATGATATTTTTTTTAATAAATTTTATTTTTTTTTTAAATATCATATATTATATTTTTCCATTATTATTTTTTTTTTTTTTAAAAAAAAAAATATTTTATTAATAAAAAAAATATTTTTACTTTTAAAAAGTAAAAATATTTTTTTATTTAAAATATTTGATAAATAAAATAATTATATTTTTTTTTTTAAAAAAAAAATAATATTTTTAAATATAAAAAACTAAATATTTTTATTTATATATTTTTCTATTTAAATTATCTTTAATTCCAGATTTTCTATAAAAATAAGTATTAAATATATCACATCATTTACATGAATTTCTGTATTGTAAAAATAATTTGTAAATTACATTTTTATATATATTTTTATTTATTAAATTATTTATTTGTTTTCATAAAAATATTCATTTTTTAGTTTCTTTAATTCCATTGAAATGACTATCATACATATATTGTATTAAACTTATTTTTTTTTTTATCTTATCTTTATAAGATAACTTATGAAAAAATAATAATAATTTTCTAGGACACCTATTAATATCATTAAATTTTAATTTATTAATTAAATTGTACTGATCAGTAAATTTTGTGCCCTGAGACGTTCTATTATTGCCAATATTGGACCTATTAGCATTATGGTATATACCAAACTGGGTATATTCGTAACCATCAATATTTACCTCGTAATTTTTGTTAGGATCCACCATACCTCCTAACCCTAGAGGTACAGTATAATTTTCATATACATTTAAACTATTAAATATAATTTTTCTAATATTTTTAATAACTTTATCATTATTACTAACTGATAAAGTTATTCATTCTTTTAATAAGTTATTTAAATTAATATTTAAATTTCAGAGAATTCTTCCATAACTAAACAAATTAGATTGAGACAAAAAATGATTAGTTCAATAATAATTGTTTCCAATATTTGATACACAAGTAATTCCATAATTATTATTTTTATATAATTTTCCTGAAATTAATTTTTTAATTTTGGAATTATTGTTTATATAATATGTATTAAAATTTAATATATTTTTTCATTTAGGAGGTAATCAACAAAAATCAATTTGTTGTCCCATATACTGTTGATTCATTTGAAATTCCAGTATTTGAGAAGTTCTTTTCATAGATCCTAATAAAGGAGAAACAGGCTCTCTAATTTGATAACCTATAGGACCAAATTTAATTTGTAAATATACATTATCTAAAAAAAAACCATCAAGATTATTATACTCATTATATAAAGTACAAGCTCTATCTTGTTCTTTACATTTTCAATCATAATTATTACAATTATTACATTTTCAAAATAATATTCCATTAAAATATTTTAATGATTTGGCTATTGGATTAGAACTTTGTATATGATTTCTATTTTTAAACAAATTATTTTTATTATTATAAATTGGAGATATTACTAATCCTGCTAAATTAGGTAAATATTCATATATTTGTTCAATTTTTTTATTTCATCATAAAATTACTTTTTTATTTAAAGGATCAAAAGTATTGATTTTACCTATAATTATAGGACTTCTATAATTCACTGAAATAAAAATTTTTATATTATATTTATATAAAATATTGTATATTTCATTTAATTGTATTAATAAATTTTTTGTTATTAAATATGTAGATAATAAATTTACATTACTATTATTAATACATATATAATTTATACCTATACTACATAATAATCGAGAATAATATCTTATCCTATTAATATCATAATGAACATTATTTTGGAAAAAAAAAATAGAATTTCCTGAATAACTTTTCTCTATTTCTCCATTTAAATTATCTCAATGATCTATCATTCTTATTTTTAAAGATGGTTTTTTTTTTAAAAAAAAATTTTTATTTTTATTAAATTTATTAAGTTGAATAATCTTAAAAATATAAAATAATCCATATAAAAATCCATTTTTATTTAAGGAAAATATAAAAATTTTTTTATATACCTTTTTAATGTAATATTCTTCATTAGATAAATTTTTATTAATTTTAAATAATAAAGTAGCTATTTTAAAATTATTAGTAAAATTAATATTTTTTTTATCTATAAAATAAATTATTTCTTCTTTAATAAAATTATATTCATTAGGTATAAATATATTTTTAAAAATTTTAGATTTAAATACTTGATATTTTCAAATCTTATCTTCTATATCAGGTAATCAACATTTAGAATATCTATTATTAATCATAATTATATTATTTCAATTTATATTAAATTTATATATGCTTTAAAATATTTAAATTAATAATTTTATTTAAATTTATTAAATATAAAAAACAATTATTTATATTATTTAAATTAATAATATAAATAATGTGATAATTGAAAAAATAAAGCTATATAAGATATATAGAAATATATGTTATAAATTTTAAAATGATTTAAAATATAAACTGATAAAAAAGAGAATAATATTTTAGATAAACTTGCTACAGCATTACGTAATATAGTTAATCTACCTAAATTTGAATAATCTGATAACATATTTATACTTAATTGCATACATAAAACATGAGCAGTTAAAAAACTTGAACATATAGCTATTAAAAAATTTATTAAAAAAAAATTTCTTGTTTTTCCTAATAATGTAAGAATTATAAAACATATTAAAAATGTGTATCTTTCTATAAATTCTTTAGTTAATATATTTTTATATATTAAAAAACCCATTATAGTTGTTAAAAATGTACAACTAAAAGTAAGTATTGAATAACAAAAACTAGATTTTAAATATGTTAATTTACTTAAAAATGGTAAGATAGTATTTATATATTGATAAATTCCACTAGAAGGAATAGAAAAAAATAAAATTTTAATTAAATCTTTATTTTTAAATATTTCTTTGAATCATAAAAAATTTATATTATTATTTTGACTTTTTTCTTTAATAAAATATTTATTATTATTTAAATATAATATATAAGATAAAAAATAGCAAATTAAATATAATGAAATTATTAATAAATACCCATATAAACCTATATTATTAACAATAAAAAAATTAGCTATTAAATTACCTAATGTCTGACATATTTGAATAATAGAAAAAGATGCTTGAACTATTTTATTACCAGTTTCTTGATCAAATAATAATTTAATAATTTTATTAGAATTAGTCTTATTAGTAATTCTTACTACAGAATATATCATTTGCAAAAAACATACTATTATAGTACAAAGTAATATATTAATTTTAAAATAAAATGATAAAAATAAACCTAAACTAACAAGTAAAAATAATAAATTATTAATATAATATTGATACAATGGATTTATCAAATCAACTATAAATATAAAAGTTATAACTGATAAAATCATTGGAAAATAATTAGTAAAAGTTATTAAACTAATAAATAATGGATCATGAGTATAGTTATATATTAATCATACTAAAATAATATTTGATAAACTTTCTGCTAAAGCAGTAAACATTACTGTATATTGAAAATTTATTTTATTATCTTTTAAAAAATTAAATTTCATAATAAATTTGAATTTAAAAGTTAAAAAAAATTAATTAATTATAATTATTAAATTAATAATTAAATTATAAATATTATATACATAATATATTATTAAAATAGAGTTTTTTTAAATATAAAA